>JBFFYZ010000151.1:0-5446 GCA_041568895.1 Nitrospiraceae bacterium | reverse complement strand
TGCGAATACTGGGATGGGTGGCTGGCCTTTATTACCAACCAGTTGCTGGCTCGGCAGCTCATTAACGAGGAGGATCTGAGCCTCTTTAAAGTGGTGGACTCGGCCGAAGCCGGGGTGGACGAGATCGTACGGTTTTACCGGAATTATCATTCGCTCCGGTTCGTCGATCGGCTCCTTTCGATTCGGATGAAGCAGGCCCTCTCGGCCGACTACCTGGCTACCCTCAATCGCGAGTTCCGCGACCTCCTCGTGGAAGGCGCCATTGAACAACGTGGCCTCCTCCCCGAAGAGCTTGACGAACCTACGCTGAAGGATCTCCCGCGTTTGGTCTTCCACTACAACCGACGGAGCGCGGGCCGGCTTCGCCAATTGATCGACCGCATCAACGACGGGGCCAATCCCGCTCTCCTCACCACCACGACGCAATCCGCGGCCAGACTGAACGGGTAACCACACCTCGCGAGACCGACCGACTCCTCCTCCCGGAGGCCTTCCTGGCTTCTTTATGCGGGCTCATTTCAATAGATTTTCGGTAGTTTGACCAAGGCAGAATTCATGATATGCTGTCGCCCCTATGGAATCCCCTCCGCGCACGCGCCCGACCGAGCCGGCACCCGATGTGATCCTCTACCATGCGGAATGCGCCGATGGGTTTGGTGCCGCCTGGGCCTTGTGGAAACGGTTCTCTTCGGCCCGTTTCTTAGCCGTCAAGCACGGGTTGCCCCCACCGACCGACCTTGGCGGTCGGGGAGTTCTGATCGTGGATTTCAGTTATCCCAGGCCTATCTTGGAGGACATTCACGCCAAGGCCGCGAGCTTGCTGGTACTGGACCATCACATCACCGCCCAGAAGGCGTTGGCGGGCTTGTCCTACGCCCGATTTGATCAGAAAAAATCCGGCGCGGTCTTGGCCTGGGAATGGGCGCATGACAAACCCGTCCCCTGGCTGCTCCGCTATATACAGGATAAGGATCTTTGGCAATGGGCGTTGCCCGGCAGCCGGGAGATCAACGCGGCTCTCAGCTCCTATCCCTATGATTTTCAGGTCTGGGATCACCTCCGCCAACAAGATCTCCTGTTGGAAGGGAAAGCGATCCTCCGGTACGAAAACGAGCTGGTCGGAAAGATCGCGGAAGAGGCGGTGTGGGTGTCCTTCCACGGGGAGAAGGTCCCAGCCGTGTATAGTTCCATTCTCACGAGCCAGTTGGGCGAACGGCTGAACAACGGGGCTCCCTTTTGCATCATCTGGCATGAACGGAACGACCGGCGATATTTCAGCCTGCGATCCCGTGAAGGCGGCGCGGACGTCGGTGCGATCGCGGCAGCCTATGGGGGTGGGGGTCACACCCATGCCGCCGGCTTTTCGGTGCCTCTGGACGGGGCCGGCCACGATGACGGCCAACCGGCTGTCTCTCCGCTTTCGACCTCCTCGGTAGAGAACCTATTCTCCCAGGTGAAGAAGCCCGGCCCTGGCTCGCGCTAACTCGGTGATTCCTCTTCACGACGACAACCCCACCGAACTGACCCCCGTCGTCACCATCACGTTCATTACCACCTGCGTCCTGGTGTTTTTGTACCAGGCCTCCTTGCCCGCCAAACCGGAAGAGCTGTTTGTCTACAAGTACGGGGCCATCCCCGCAGTGGTCTTTGGCAAAGCGTCCCTCCCTCCGGAACTGGCCGGCCTGCCCGCCTATTCGACCCTGTTCACGAGCATGTTTCTCCATGGCGGTTGGATGCATCTCCTCGGCAACATGCTGTACTTGTGGATCTTCGGGAACAATATCGAAGACACAATGGGGTACGGACGGTTCATCATCTTTTACCTGATTTGCGGGGTCCTGGCCGCCCTCAGCCACGCGATAATCGATCCCTCGTCCACCATCCCGATGGTCGGCGCCAGCGGAGCTATTTCCGGCGTGTTGGGCGCGTACCTCCTGTTGTTTCCGCGCGCCCAGGTCCTGGTCCTCATTCCGCTCGGCATTTTCACCCGGGTCATGTACGTCCCCGCCGCGCTAGTGTTGGGGCTTTGGTTCGTGCTCCAGATTTTGAGCGGAGGGATGAGCCTGGGGCGGGGAGGGGGCGGAGTGGCATTCTTCGCCCACGTGGGCGGATTTCTCGCGGGTATGGCCTTCGTCGGCCTGTTCAAGCGGCCGGAGGTCCGTTTCTTCGCCCCCATGCGGCACCGGTCATGGGGTCGGGACCGATGGTAGAGGGCGATCAGGGTTCAAGACCCGCCACAACTTCTCGAACCGGGTCCACGCTTCCTTCGGATCTTCCGCCAACAGGGTCACGTGGCCCATTTTTCGTCCTGGCCGGGTGACCCGTTTCCCATAGAGGTGAAGGGTGGCTCCTGGCGTTTGCATCAGGGTCAGGAGACCCGCGCCGGACGCCAGCCGGTGCACTTCCTCCCCCAGAATATTGACCATCACGGCCGGGCAGAGCAGACGCACCTCTCCCAACGGGAGCCCGCACAGAGCGCGTACCTGCTGCTCGAACTGGGAGACCGGACAGGCATCCAGGGTGTAGTGGCCCGAATTATGCGGCCGAGGCGCGACTTCGTTGATGACCAGCCGGCCATCGGCTAGCAGAAACATCTCCACACAAAACACGCCGACCCCCTCCAGCGCGTCCACCACCGAGCCGGCTAATGCCATGGTCTTTTCTGCCAGGCTGGATTCGAGAGGAGCGGGAACCCGGGTCACGCGAAGGATGCCAGCGTCATGAAGGTTTTCTACGGGGGGATAGGCGAGGCGGTTCCCGTCACCGCCCCGTACGACCAGCACGGACAACTCCTTGTGAAACGGCACCCATTCCTCCAAAATCCACCGGCGGCCTGCCGGTTGGTCCCGGCGCAGCTGCTCCTGCAGAGCCGGAACATCCTGAGCCCGGGAAAGCCGCCACTGGCCCTTACCGTCATAGCCGGTCGTCGCGGTCTTGCACAGACTGGGGAACCCGATTTCCCCCGCTGCCAGGAGGTCGTCTGCCGACTGCACCGGGCGAAACGGCGCCACCGGGAACCCTCGTGCAGCCAGAAAGGATTTTTGGTCCAGGCGGTCTTGGAGAAGGCGAAGGACTTTGCCTGACGGTTTGACCGGTCGCTGCTGTTCCAGGATTTCGACCAGCGAGGCGGGAATATTTTCCCACTCGTAGGTCACGGCGGCGACGGACTCGGCGAACCGGCCCAAAGCTTCGGAGTCGGAAAAAGGCGCGGCAATCGGGAGGTCCGCCACTCGCAGCCCCGGCGCCCCGGCATCGGGATCCCAGACCGCGACCTGGTAGCCGAGCCGCCGGGCAGCCAGGGAGAAAAACATCCCCAACTGTCCCCCGCCGAGCACCCCTACCCTCATTCCGGGCTCGATCAGCTGCACGGTCCGTCCTTGGAGACCAGGTTTCTCCTATCGTATTTTTCGGGCCTTGGAAGATTTGGACCCAAGAGGGCGTCGCATCAACTTCCCAGCGACCTTCAGCACCGCCTGGGTTTGATCCCGGCGAAACTCCTGAATTCGTGCACGAAGGGCGGGATAGCGCCCGGCAAGGATCTGGGCCGCCAGCAACCCCGCATTCTCGGCTCCGCCAATCGCCACTGTGGCCACCGGAATTCCCCGCGGCATCTGCACAATGGACAACAGGGAATCGAGTCCCCGTAAATTCTCGGTGGGGATCGGCACGCCGATAACCGGCAGGTGAGTTTTCGCCGCCAACATGCCGGGCAAATGGGCCGCTCCACCCGCCCCGGCGATAATCACCTCAATCCCCCGAGCCTCGGCCTGCTCAGCGTAGGCAAACAACCGGTCCGGTGTTCGATGGGCCGACACCACCAGGAGTTCGCTCGGCACCCCCACCCGAGTCAGAAAGACCACGGCTTTTCCCAACACGGGAAAGTCGCTTTGGCTGCCTCCCAGGATCCCAACAAGGGGAGGGACGGCGTTGGTGGAAACCGAGGCGTCGGACCAGGACAGCCGGAGCTGGATGTCCTCAGAGATGAGGCTCCGCGTCCGGGTCACCTCTGCGACCGCCGGAGACCGGCGAGGGACCGGTACTCCACCCAGGTGAAGGATTCCCTTGCGCTCCAGATCCACGAGCAACCGCTGGAGGCTCCCGGGCTGTCCCTTTGATCGGCGGGTGGGCTTGGATCCCATGCAAACGTCTCCTTCGTTGGCTGAGCCTGCCCCTTGGCGGGACTGCGCGGCCCACACCTTAGCGGCTCTCCGCCTGCCGGTCAAGGTCAGGGAGACACCAGGGAGGAAACCTCTTCAGGGGACTTCGATAGATTTGACCAGGTATGAATACTTCCATTATTATGATATCGTTATTGCAGTCGGTCCGTCGCCCGGTGATCGGCCCTTAGTCCCGAGGACCTATTTCCGATGCAGCCGATCAGAGACAGAATTAAGGGGAAAATAAAATCCCTCGTCGATCACCCGACGGGCTTGACGGATATTCAAATCGACGACCTCACCACGTCCTCTCAACTCCGTTCCTGGGAAACCGTCAAAATTCCTGAGCGGCTCCGGTTTTCGGCCCGGTTGGCCGTTAAATTCATTCTTCTGTTTCTCCTGATAATCGCCTTTGTGCCCTGGACTCAAACCATCACCGCGATGGGCCAGCTTTCGGCTTATTCTCCCTATGAGCGGCCGCAGGACATTGAGGCCCAGATCGCGGGACGCCTCAAGAAGTGGCATGTCTTTGAGGGAGCTCGGGTCAAACAGGGTGACCTGATCCTCGAGCTACAGGATGTGGACCCCAACTTCATGGCCCCTGAACTCCTGGCTTTACTCGAGCAACGGAAAACGGCGTTGGAGCAAACCCGACAGGCCGCGCTCGACCGCGCCCAGCAGTTGGAAAAACGCATCGCGGAAATGCGGAACCTGGTCAAAGCGGCGGTTCCCTCCGCGGAAGCGCGAGTCCTCGAGGCCGAAAATAAGGTTCGGGAAGCCGAACAAAGGGTCGCGGGAGCCAAGATCGCGGTGGACACGGCGGAATTGAACGTGGATCGACACCGGCAATTGGCCGAGCGGGGCCTGGCCTCCCAGCGCGAGTTGGAACTGACCATTCAGTCCGCCATTGCCAGCAATGCCGAGCTCCAGAGCGCCGAAGCGGGGCTGAGGGCGGCCAAGCAGTCGATGCGCGCCCTCAGTTTCGGACGGGACCAGGTCAGCGCCGAGGTGATCCAGCGGCTCCTGGATGCGGAGGCCGCCCGGGCCGGCGCATTCGCCGATGCCGCCAAAGCGGCTGACCAACTGGCCGACGTTGAACTCCGACTCTCGAACGCCACCCAGCGCCGTGTGGCCAGTCGGGTGTTGGCCCCCAGCGACGGCACGGTCGTGCGGATGGCGCAGGTGGGGCCCGGTGAGACGGTCAGACCGGGCGACAAGCTGGTACGCATTTCTCCGCTGAGTGCCGACAAGGCAGCGGAACTCTGGGCGGACGGGATTGACGCCCCCCT
>JBFFYZ010000150.1:0-5458 GCA_041568895.1 Nitrospiraceae bacterium | reverse complement strand
GCGCGAAAAGCCATTGAAGGCAACCTGACCGGGCTGTTGGCGAAGGACATGCCCTACACGCCCTTTACGGCCGGCACGTTTGCCCGGCTTGCCGCGCTGAATCCCAAGACGCTGGCGGTGATGCACGGCTCGTCTTTCACGGGCGACGGCCGCAAGGATCTCCTGGAGCTGTCCGCCGTGGTCGACGAGCTGCTGGGCTCCCCTTCGCAGGCTGCATGAGGGGTGTTATGCCTGTATTCGGATCCGGCCTCGCCCTCGATCCTTACTGAGCGAGATTCAGAGAGTCTCGGATGCCCTGATCAGCGCCAAGGGCGTCAAGTACGGGAAACTCACGATGACGACCACGGGCAAGGGCCTGAGCTGATTTCGTCCGTGGTCCCCATCCGTTTCTTCCTCATTCTCTGCCTTCTGTTATTGACCTCTTCGGCTTGGGGGCATGAGCCCGAAGCGGACGTCCTCGCGCTCCCAGAAGTGCAGGTGACAGCCGAGCAGCCGCTCGCCGCCTCCTCCCAGCAATTCATTCCCGACAAGGAGTATCTGCTGCAACCCCAGGGGCGCCCGGCGCAGGTCCTCCGGTTGATTCCGGGGTTCATCACGGTCGAGCATTCGGGCGGGGCGGGGAAGGCCGATCAGTATTTCCTGCGCGGGTTCGACGCCGACCACGGCACCGATGTGGCCTTCTTTGTGGACGGCATGCCGATCAATCTGCGGTCCCACGCCCACGGCCAGGGGTACGCCGATTTGAACTTCATCATTCCCGAAACCATTTCCGGCCTGGAGGTGTCCAAGGGCGCCTACCACCCACAGTTCGGCGACTTTGCCACGGCGGGAGCCGTGAATTTTCAAACCCGGGAGGCGGTGGAGGAGGGCGTGGTCCAACTTGCCGCCGGGCAGTTCGGCACCCAGCGACACCTTCTGATGCTCTCGCCAACCAAGGACCGGGTGAGGACGCTGGTCGCCGCCGAGGGCTATTACACCAACGGCCCGTTTCTCAACGACAACCGCTACAGCCGATTCAACGCCCTGGCCAAGGCGACACTGAATCCGACGGCCCGATCCGAGTTTGGGCTGACCGGCACCTTTCAGACCTCGCAATGGAACGCTTCGGGGGAAATCCCGCTGCGGGCCGTGAACGCGGGGACCCTCAACCGGTTCGGGGCCATAGATCCGTCGGAAGGGGGCAAAACCACACGGGGGACCGGACGGCTGACCTATCATTATGACACGCCAACGGGCGGTACCGCCTTCGCCAACCTCTATGCCCAGTACTACCGGCTGGACCTGTTCACGAATTTCACCTTTTTTCTGAATGACCCGGTGAACGGCGACGGCATCATTCAGGCCGACCGCCGTGTGCTCTATGGAGGCGACCTAGGGTGGCGGCAGAGCGGGGATGCCTTCGGCCTGCCGGGCCGTCTCACGGCGGGAGTGCAGGTGCGGGTTGATGACATCCATGGCCGGCTCAGCACCCACACCCGGCGCGTCACGACGGGGACCACCCTCGACAGCGACATCCTGGAAGCGTCCTACTCGCCGTATCTCCAACTGGACCTGCAGCCGTTGCCATGGCTCCGGCTTGTCGGGGGCCTGCGGGGCGACCTCTACACCTTCGATGTACGGAACCGGTGTCCGGGTTGCACGACGAGGCCAGCCGGCCGGACGACGAGCGGCCTGGTGACGCCCAAAGCCGGCCTGATTCTCGGCCCCTGGTATGACATGGAGCTGTTTCTGAATTACGGACAAGGCCACCACAGTAACGACGCTAGGGGGGTCGTGGCCGGGGTCACCCCCGTTGCGCGCGCACAGGCTTACGAGGTGGGGGTTCGCTCCAAGCCGCTGGGGCCCGATCGGCTGGAACTGATCGTCACCCTTTGGGCGCTCGACCTCCAGTCCGAGCTGGTCTTTGTGGGCGATGCGGGGACGACCGACGCGCGCGGGGCCACGAGGCGCTATGGCATGGAAGTCGCCGCGAGAGGGCGGGTGGTCGGGTCGTTGTCCCTTCAAGGGAGTGTCACCTGGACGCACGCGGAATTCCGGCAAACGGGAAACGCGATCCCCCTGGCTCCCGAGGTCACCGCCTTCGGTGCGGTGCTGCTGCGGTGGCCCGAAGGCCTCAGCTCCCAACTCCAGGCGACATATATGGGAGTGCGGCCGCTGACGGAGGACCGGACCGTCACCGCGCCGTCCTGGATCACCTTGGATCTTGCTGAACGGTATCAGCTTCCCATCAAGTTATCCCACGGTCGCCTCGAAGCCTTCCTGTTTGTCCAGAATCTCCTGGATACCCAATGGGAGCAGGCCATCTTCTTCTTCCGGTCGCGGCTGACCGGCGAGCCGGGCGCCGGTGCCGGGGACATACATTTCGTGCCCGGGACGCCCCGGATGTTCATGGGCGGGATGTCGTGGTATTTTTGAGTCTGACGGATCCTGTGGCCGATAGCCTTTTAGAGATGCAAGCCAGAATCCTCACTCGCGCATATTTCAACCGGCCGACGCTCACGGTCGCCCGGGGTCTGTTAGGCAAGTACCTCGTGCGGCAGAACGGGCGCCGAACCGTGGCGGCGCGGATTATCGAGGTCGAAGCCTATGTCGGGCCGGAGGATCGCGCCTCCCACGCCTCGCGGGGCAAGACCCCGAGGACCCGGGTGATGTTCGGCCCGTCGGGGATCGCCTACGTCTATCTCGTCTACGGCATGCACTGGTGCTTCAACGTCGTGACGGAGCGCGATGGCTATCCTGCGGCGGTGCTGATCCGGGCCGTGGAGGAGAACGAGGTTCTCCTCGACGGGCCGGGGCGAGTCTGTCGCGATCTGGGGATTGATCGAAGGCTTAATGAAGCGGACCTGACCCTCGGCGAGCGGTTGTGGCTGGAGGATCGCGGCGAACGGATCACCCGGGCCGCGATCGGCGCCCACCCCCGGATCGGGGTGGACTATGCGGGTCCCTGGGCGAAGAAGCCCTGGCGGTTTAGACTGAAGAAAGCCTATAGCAAGTAGCGCATAGACAATAGCCCGGAATTGGAAGCTATTAACTGCTGTGCCGGGAGATACCTGGAGGGGGAGATTCCAGAACCGCCTAAAAAAAACGGGGGAGGTCGTATGAAACGGCCTCCCCCGTTGTCGTTCTTCCGTGATCGGTGCGGAGTCGTTACTTCATCCGGGTGGCTTCTTTCACGGGCGGATTAATCTCGATCTGGGGTCCGGACACTTTCGGCAGTTGGCCGGCGCCCGGCTTTCCCACGACCCGGTTGTTGTTGGGGTCCGAGAGATTTTGCTGAACGTGCTGCTCGGCACCCGCCGCCTCGGCGGAAGCTGCAGCCCCGACGGCATTCGCCTGCCCCGGATCATTGGCCAACGCTTGGCCGGTCACCGGGCTCGTGGAGGCCTTGGAGGGATACCCCGGGTGCTTGGGAATCATTGATGGATTGGCTAAAGCGAGGGAGACGGATACGCCGAGACCGATGACTGCCGCAGCAGCACCAATGAGGACTTTCATAGCGCCAACTCCTTATGATGAAGGTGATGGAAGACCTATGCCCAATCGCCAAAAAGGTAAGGTGGCGGTATCTTAGCCATGGCGCCTAGCCCTGTCAAGTACGCATCTGGCAGGGGTTTTGGGTCAACGATTGCGGGGCGGACGGCGGCCGCGCCGGTGGCGGCGATAGGGGCCGCCGCGGGGCGCGATGGGCGGCATCCGGATGATGACCGTGGTGCCCTGGCCTGGGCCGCTGGCGATGGAGATTTGGCCCTGGTGTTCTTCCACGATTTTCTTGACCGTGGCCAACCCCAAACCGGTACCGGACCGTTTGGTCGTAAAGAAAGGCTCGAAGATATTCCCCATGTACTCCGTGGGGATGGGGGCCCCGTCGTTTTTGATTAGAATTTGAATGGGGTTCCGCCCCGACCTGGGCTGGGTGACCTCGATATGGAGATGCCCGCCCGGGGTCATGGCTTCCAGGGCGTTTTTGAAAATGCTGAGGAAGACCTGCTGCATCTTGGCTTCGTCGCACCGGACCGGGCTGAGGTGTGGGGGGGATTCCTTGGTGACCTGGATCCGGGTCACCTCCAGGTCGGTGGCGACCACGGTCAAGGCGCTTTCAATGACGTCGGTGATCCGGCAGGTCCGGCGATTTAACTCCAAGGGTTTGGCGAAGTCCAGGATTTCGTTGAGCAGGGCCTCCACGCGGATCAGATCCCGCATGGCGTTCTCCACTCGGGTTTGGGGATCGAAGTCCAAAATCCCCTCGCCGGCCACCTCCTCGAGTTGCGTCCGGATGCAGGCCAGGGGCTCGCGGACCTCGGTGGCCAGAAAGGCGCTGAATTCGCCGATGGCGGCCTGCCGTTCCTGCTTGCGGATCAGCGGCTCCGACGCCAGCTTGCCGACCGGTTCGGCCGGGGCTTCTCCGGCCCGGCTGGGTTCCGCCTCCGCCGGCTTGACCGGAACCGGCTCCTGCAGCAGGGACACCAGCTTTCCGATCAGGGGCTCCAACGTCTTGGCGTCGGACAGGGCGTACTGCGAGGGGGTGGCGGAGGCCAGGGTGATGGTGCCCCCGACTTGCCCGCGGATGAAAAACGGGACGACCAGGGAGGATCTGAATTTGTCCTTGTAGAGGTGTTTGTGGTCCAGGAAGCGGCCCTGCGTCGAAGCCAGGTCATTGTCCAGCCGGGGTTTGCGGTGCCGCACCGCCCATCCGGATGCGGAGGCGTCCAACGCGAGCCGTTGGCCCGGCTTCAGATCTTTTTTGTGGTCCCCCCGTGGCTCGCCCGCGATCCCCAAGACCTCCACGCTGCCCGCGATGGGATCGTAGAAGGTGACCCAGGCCCGGTCGAAGGGGATCGTGGCCGCCGTCTCCTTCAGCAGGGCCACGAGCGGTTCCTGTATTTCCTGGGAGGCGTAGGAGGGCGGCGAGGCAAAGGCCTCGGCGCCGGAAGATTTGGAGGGCTCGTGAGTGACCTGCGGCCGGCCCAGGATCAGGGAGGTATCGAACAGCCCGGCCCGCTCCAGATTAGTGGTGATCTCCTCGCTCGCCGTCTCGATCAGAGATTTTTCTTTTTTCGCAAAGGTCGCCGTTTCTTTGCGGCCGATGACCAGGACGCCGTACACCCGCTGGCGGAACCGCAGCGGCACGGCCAACAAAGACTTGGCGGCGGGGGTGATCATGCGGAGGCGGGCCGTTTTCGACCCGTCGCCTTCGCCGTTTCCCTCCCCCGCGGTGATGTGGCTGAGCTCCGGCCCGGACAGGGTGCGGAGGATGGCCTGGGTTTCGCGCGCGGTAAAGCCCCGGAATCCCTGTACCACCAGATCTCCGTCCTGCCGATCGAAAATCGCGATCAGCCCGGCGTCCAACCCGAGTTCGTTGAGGGCCGTGGTGACCGTGCGTTGCAGGGTGGTCGGCTTGGAAACAGGGACCGCAGCGGCTGCGTCAGCCATAAAAGCCTCGTGCGAAAGAGTCTCGTGC
>JBFFYZ010000149.1:0-5459 GCA_041568895.1 Nitrospiraceae bacterium | reverse complement strand
TTCATTCAGAGGATCTTCTCCGGCAGGATTGAGAATGAGCATGCGAACACGAGGACAGGCCTTCTGTTGAGCCGAACGTTCGATGGAAAAGACGTTCGACAGTCGCACGCCCGACCGCGCCGGCAAGGGCTCCACGTCCCAGAGCGAAAGTAACACCGCACTGATATGGCGCCATTTCGCGAGCATGAGGGTGAGGGTGCCGGTCATCCGCTTTAAATCTATCGGCAGGGTCTGGCCTGCGCGGAGACGGTCCCTGTGGGGAACGGTCATCGCCAGCACCACCGGCTCCACATAGCCCACCAGTTGCGGCGCCTTCTTGGCCATCCGGGCAACCAGCCGATCGGTCAGATCAAGCCCGGCCGGGTCCGGCTCATCCTCGTCATATCCTCTTCTGAGAGCGAGGAGTGAAGAGCTCGCGGCTGGCGGGTAGTTTCGTTGGCGGGGAGAGCCGGGTAACGCCGTGACTTCGAGAAAAAATCGGTGGGACTCGACCCAGCATTCAAGATCGACCGTTTTGGACTGGGATTCCCGGAGAAACCCGACCGTGCAGCCGGCGCGGATCAGTTGAATGGCCAGCTCCAGTTCAGCTATCGCGGATTCCTTGCCGCCTGGATCGGCCCCAGTTAATCGGTCGAGCAGCCGCGTAAGACGGGTCCGGCTTCCGAGGTCCAGACAGCCCTGCTGAAGGGCAGCCCAGTGAGCCTCCAGGTTTTGAATCCGCCGGGCCGGCCACTCCCGGCGGGCCTTCTCCAGAACCCGTGAGGACCGCCTCTGGAGACCAAGGTGGCGTCTGACCGGTCTTTTCCGGTGGAATCGCTTCACACCCCCCTCTGGATTGTTAACCCTTCTTTCTCAACCCTTCGGGGGGGGAGCCACCCCAAGCCCCTAGCCGTCTGACTGTTGAAGCAGTTCCGATTGCTCCCGAGAGACCTTTGCGTACATGCCGTCCAACCACCGTCCTGCACAGTCCAGAACCTCTCTGACCATGGGCTCAGGATGGCCGGTCCGCCTGATGGTCCAGCTACACACGTAGGCGACCAGGGTCTCCCGATCAAAACGACCCGAGGAGGTCGTCGCCAGGGCGGTCAGCTCGGCCAGACCGGTACGGACGATCTCCGAGACCGCCTCCCGGCTATAGGAGGTGCTCGCAGTCACATATTGAATGGCACGGTGGATTTCGTTTTCTGTCACCCTAGTCCCCCAGGTCCTTTCAAGCGGGCCGATTCTAACACGTGGCCGGCTTCTGTCAACGGATCCATCACCGGCAATGAAGAGGTCCGGAGAACTAAACGGTCTGGTCTAAACCCAATCAAAAATTATATAAGGTATTGTTTTTTAATGATATTTATCACTTTATTTTAAAAAAAATCAGGTGGTATGATCACTCCCATGGGTGGCAGCTCCGGTCGGAGGGCAAAATCATGAAACCGCAGGTTCCCAAGGGACGCCCGGTGAAATCCTCCTCTCCAAAAGGTCCCAATGGGGGGCTCCGGGAGGGGTGGAACCTCGCGCACCTGCTCCAAAATCCTAACGAGGATCTGGACCGGTTCGCCAAGGAACTCGACGTCCAGGTCTCCCGGTTTGAGGCCTTTCGGGACCGTCTGGTCCCCGACATTCCCGTCCAGGCGTTCCAGGACATCCTTCGCCTCAGTGAGGAAATTGCAACGACCTCCAGCCTGTTGAGCGCCTATGCCTACCTGTGGTTTTCCGAAGATACCAAAAACCTCCAGGCCCGGGCCTTCAAGACCAAGGTGGAAGAACGGTTGACCTCCTTCCACAACCGCATTCTCTTCTTTGACCTTTGGTGGCAGGGAGTAGACGAGACCAATGCCACCCGGCTCCTCGAGAGCTCGGGAGATCTCAAGTATCACCTGGATACGATCCGTCGGTTCCGGAATCACACCCTGACGGAGCCCGAAGAAAAGATCGTCAACCTGAAAAACACTACCGGTCGGAACGCCATCCACACCCTCTACGATGTGCTCACGAACGGGCTTACCTTCACCCTGACCGTCAATGGCAAGCGTCGGACTCTGACCCGTGAGCAGCTGGCGGTCCATATCCGAAGCTCCAAGCCGGCTCTCCGTGAGGCCGCCTACAAAGAGCTGTTTCGGGTGTACGCCGACCACCAGGACGTCCTGGGGGAGATCTATGCCGCCTTGGTCAACGACTGGAAAAGCGAGAACCTGGAATTGCGAAAGTTCCCTTCCCCCATCTCCCCCAGAGACCTGGCCAATGACGTGCCCGAACAGGCCGTGACGGCCGTCCTGTCGGTCTGTGCCAAAAATTCCTGGGTGTTCCAGGAGTACTTCCGGATCAAAGGCCGCATTTGCGGTATCAAATCCATGAACCGGTACCACCTCTATGCGCCGCACCGGGCTGATCGCAAGCAGTACCGGTATCAAGACGCGGTTCGGATGGTCCTCAGCGCCTACCAGGGCTTCTCTCCCCGACTGTCGGAGTTGGCCAAGCGGGTCTTCGATGAGGGCCATATCGATGCCCGCACCAGACCGGGGAAACTGAGCGGGGCCTTTTGCTATAGCGTGGACCCGACTCGTACCCCCTATGTCCTGGTGAATTACACCGGGGAGGCCCGCGATGTCGCGACCGTGGCGCATGAACTGGGACATGTGGTACACGGGATGATGGCCGCGGATCATTCGATCTTCACGTTTCACGCCACCTTACCGCTGGCTGAAACCGCCTCGGTCTTCGGGGAGCGGGTCCTGTCGGATGCGCTCATGGCCCAGGAATCCAGCAAAGCCGTGCGACAGGGCCTCCTGGTTGCTCAACTGGATGATCTGTACGCCACCGTCCTTCGGCAGGCCTATTTCGTGCTGTTCGAGAAAACAGCCCACGAGTTGATGGGCAAAGGCGCCACGCCCCAAGACCTCTCAGCCGCCTACATGGACAACCTCCGAAACCAATTTGGCAAGACCCTGTCCGTCCCGGAGGAATTCCGTTGGGAGTGGCTCACCATCCCCCACATCTTCAGCAGCCCCTTTTACTGTTATTCCTACAGCTTCGGCAATTTGCTGGTCCTGGCCCTCTACCACCGCTACAAGGAGCAGGGCCAGTCCTTTGTTCCCCAGTACCTCGACCTGCTGGCAGCCGGCGGCTCGGAAAGCCCGGAGGCGATCCTGTCCAAGATCGGAATCGACCTCCGCTCAGAAGCCTTCTGGCAGTCCGGATTCGATACGATTAAGGGGATGGTCGAGGAATTGGAAGGAACTGCGGTTTAAAGCCTGCCCAGGCCCTTTTTCGGACACCATAGAAGGAACTTGCGGGCCTCCGAGCCCTGGGTCGAGGAGCCAAAAAATATCCTCTTGACAGGGCCCCCTTCCAGGCTTATAATTGGTTTTGATAATAATTTTCAAAATCGAAATTTATAAAGGGAGCCCAAGTATGTATATCTGCCTTTGTAAGGGGATCACGGAGTCGGACCTTCAGAAATTTGCAGAAAATGTCCAATCCCCAGAGCCGGCCACCCTCGGAGCAGCCTTCGGCCTGACCGATGAAGAATGCTGCGGCCGATGCGCCGAGAACCTGTCGGACTTGGTCGCGCTGGCCACTGGGGTCTCCACATGCCCGCTGGCCAGTTCCTGCCAGATCGAGTCTTGACTGCCTCCACGCTTCCGCCGGATAATCCGGGCGCTTGAACCTCCTGGCTGGTCACGTGGTCATTTCGGCGAGGAGGCTCCGGTACTCCCCTCCCCCTCAACATTAGGTCATCAACCATCACCTAGAATGAAAGGACCGCCATGAAGGCAAAGGAAGGCATCCTCGACATTCTCAACAAGATCCTGACCAATGAGCTCACCGCCATTAACCAATATTTTGTCCACGCCTTGATGTGCAAGAACTGGGGCTACGGCAGACTGAATGACAAGATTCGGGCCTTCAGCATTGACGAAATGAAAGATGCGGAAGCCACCATTGAGCACATCCTCTATCTGGAGGGAGTCCCAAACATGCAACGCCTCGGTACGGTCCGGGTTGGCGAGACGGTTCCGGAACAGCTGAAGGCGGCTCTCAAACAAGAACAGGAGGCCGTGAAGCTGCTCGCGGAATCCATCACCCACTGCACGAAGGTGGGCGATTACACCACCCGTCATTTTTTGGAGGACATGGTGAAGGACGAGGAAGAACATGTCGATTGGTTGGAGACTCAACTGGAAACGATCAAACAGGTGGGGCTGGAGAACTACCTCAGCCAACAGATCAAAAAGGAAGAATAACGCGCGTTTAACAGAAGAAGCCTCGGACTGCTACCGGCTCCGGCCTCGTTTCACCATCCAGGTGACCTCAGCGACCCGCTGGCCCAAGGCGCGCGCGTTGGCGAGTTCGCCGGCGTCAATTCCCGGGCTGTCCCCTTCGGTCGTCGCCGAAGCCCCAAACGCCCCGCCTCCGCTGACCACGATCATTTGATTGCCCAACATGGCCGCCAGGATGCTCAGCATCGTCAGTTCCTTGCCGCTCGAGATTTGCCCGCCGGTCGTGAAGGCTGCTCCCACCTTGTTCCGCATTTTAAACTCCGGGAATACCCCGAATTTCAGCTGCCAGTTATCGAAAAAGGTTTTCACCTCGCCCGCCATGTTGGACCAATAGACCGGGGAGCCGACAATGACCGCGTCGGCGGCAAAGAGGTCTTCCGCCGACACCTGCCCGACGGGTTTCAACACCACCTCGGTTCCCCGGAAGCCCTTGGCGCCCTCGACGACGCCCTCGGCCATTTTCTTGGTATGGCCGGTCATGGAATGGTAGGCCACCAGCACGGTGACCGTTTGGCCGACCGGACGATCGGAGGCCACAGTGGGGGCCGAGGTCCCGATCCAAAGAATCGCCAGGAACACCACCGCCATTGTACGCATCGCCATTTCTCACGCCCCTTTGGTTGCCCTGATGGTAGTCATGAGGGCCTGGACTCCCTCTCATAGAGGCCAGGATTCAGACAAACCACACCTCTTCCCCTTTTCTTATCAAGGAGAATCCGTTATCCGCAAGCTTAGCCTGGAGGTCACAGGAAGGAGACAACCGGTTTTGGATGTGGCCGAAGAGGAACCCAGAACGGAACACGGCTCGATCGGCAGGAAAATGGCTGCCCCTCACCGACACCGGATCCTCAGCCCGACCGCAAAGGGGGAAGGATAAAGCCGGGGCAAGGGGCTGAACTACCTGGTCCTCAATGCCGAAACGTCTCCTCGTCCATGTGCTCCTCCACGGAGACCTCCGTTAAGGTGCCGCGATACTCGCACTTGTGGCAGCGAATCCGCCATTCCTCTGTCCATCGCTCTTGGACGTAAGACTGCCGGCATTGGGGGCAGACAAACACGCCTTTCTTATAATGGACCATTCGCTTTTCTTTCATCAGTTTCCTCGCTTTCCCTGTAAGTATTCGGCAGAGGAATCAGGATGACACAGGCCCTGCCTCGATTGCAACCCATTCCCTCCCGGCTTTG
>JBFFYZ010000148.1:0-5563 GCA_041568895.1 Nitrospiraceae bacterium | reverse complement strand
TTCTTGCGGAGCTCGATGAGTTCCTGCTCGAGGGCTTCGAAGCGGTCGGCGATGGGGTCGGGCAGGTTGATGTGGTCCATGGTGGCCTCGGGAAGCCGCTCCCCCTGCATCTTGATGACCCGGGCCGGCACACCGATGACGGTGGAATTCGGGGGCACGGACTTGAGCACGACGGAGTTCGCACCGATTTTCACGTTGTCGCCGATCTTGATCCCCCCTAAAATCTTGGCGCCTGCTCCCACGACCACGTGGCTCCCCAGCGTAGGATGCCGCTTCCCCCGCTCTTTCCCGGTTCCTCCCAGCGTCACGCCCTGAAAGAGGGTGACGTGGTCGCCGATCTCGGCGGTCTCCCCGATCACCACCCCCATGCCGTGGTCGATGAAGAATCCTTTCCCGATTGTCGCAGCCGGATGAATCTCAATGCCGGTCAGCCAGCGAGCCAGTTGCGAGATCGCGCGCGGAATGAAGGGCACCCGTCGGATATTGAGCCAATGGGCTATCCGGTAGGCCATCAGGGCATGGAACCCCGAATAGGTCAGGATGACCTCTACACTGCTGGTCGCCGCCGGATCCCGTTCAAACACGACCTGAAAATCTTGTTTGATAGCCTTGAACATGGTCCCGACTTTCACACCTTTTCAATCATACAGATGGCTTGTGCCGCTATGGCCTCTTCTTTTCCGATCACGTCGTCCAGGCTCTCCCCGCTTTTCACCTTAACATTGACCATTTCCCGGTCAATCTTCAAGACCTCGGCCAAACGGGCCTGCATCCCGGGAAGGTGGGGGCTCAGTTTCGGGGCCTGGGCAATGATGACGGTGTCGAGGTTCACCAAGCGATAGCCTTTCTTCCCGAGCAGCCCCGAGACTTCCTCCAGCAGCTTGAGGCTGGAGATGTCCTTGTACCGAGGGTCGGAGCTGGGGTAATGCCTGCCCAGGTCCCCCTCCCCCATGGCGCCGAGCAGGGCGTCGCATACGGCATGCACGAGCGCGTCGGCGTCCGAATGCCCCATCAAGCCCTGGCTGTGGGGAATGTCAACCCCGCCCAGGATAAGTTTCCTTCCGTTCGCCATCGGATGAATGTCATAGCCCAGTCCGACTCGCATTAAGCCCCCGTTCATTCCGTTACCAAGTTAAGTCCGTTATGTCCGTTAACGGACTAAACTGACTAAACGGACACAACTGACTCAACTGACCCTACTGACTCAGCGAAGCACAGTTATCGTTGGTTCCGTGCCGCAAGGATGGCCTCACCGATCGCCAGATCTTCCGGCCTGGTTATCTTGATGTTTTCCGTGCTCCCCTCCACCACCGCCACTGCATGGCCCAACCGCTCGACCAGCTGCGCATCGTCGGTCGCCGCGAATCCTTCGACCTGCGCCTTGGCGTGGGCCTCTCGAAGCAACGGGACTCGAAAGGCTTGGGGCGTTTGAGCCAGCCAGAGGTGGCCGCGGTCCACGGTCTCCTTCAGGAGGCCGTCTGCGCCCTGCCGCTTGACCGTATCCCGCATCGGAATCGCGACGATGGCCGCCCCCTGCTCGGTCGCCCGGGCAATCACGCGCTGAACCATCTCGACGGTCAGGAACGGCCGCACCGCATCGTGGACCACCACGACCTCCACGCCTTCCTGCACAGCCTCCAGCCCCAGGCGGACGGAATCCTGCCGCTGAACGCCTCCGGCCACCACGTCCTTGATTTTGGTGAAGTGGAATCGAGAAACGATGTCCTGGCGGCAATAGTCGCGTTCGGTCTCGGGCACGGCGAGAATAACGGCCGACACGGATGGCGAGTTTTCCAACACCCGAAGGCAGTGGACGAGGAGGGGCACCCCTCCCAGCATCAGAAACTGCTTGGGAACGGTGCCCCCCATCCTGATTCCCCGTCCGGCGGCAGGGACGAGCGCAACAGCCTGCTTACCCACGCGCGATCTGGACTTCCTCCTTCTCGGTTTCCTCCTTGAGACGCGTGAAAATCATCCGTCCCGCGGTGGTCTGGAGCACACTGGTCACAATGACATCCACGTTTCGTCCGATGCAGCGCTTGGCGTTGTCCACCACGATCATGGTGCCGTCATCCAGATAGGCGACCCCCTGACCGGCTTCCTTCCCTTCCTTGAGCACAAACACCCGAATGGCTTCACCCGGGAGAACGACGGGCCGCAGCGCGTTGCACAGTTCGTTGATGTTCAACACCCGGACTCCCTGGAGCTCCGCCACCTTGTTCAGGTTGAGATCGTTGGTCACGATTTTGGCGCCGGTCTGCTTGGCCAGAAGGACGATCTTGGAGTCCACATCCTTCACGTGGGGGAAATCATCGTCCATGATGCGGACGTCGATATCCACCATTTTTTGGATCTTGTGCAAAATATCCAGTCCCCGCCGTCCCCGAGCCCGCTTCAACGAGTCGGAGGAGTCGGCGATGTGCTGGAGCTCGTTGAGAATAAAATGTGGCACCAAAAAAGGCCCTTCCAAAAATCCGGTTTCGCATAAGTCCGCCACCCGACCATCAATGATGACGCTGGTATCCAGAATTTTGCTGGTGACTGCTGCTCCCGCGGCCCCGCCCGCGTGTTCCGGTTCCCCTATTTTTTCCCTGCCAAAGCGGGCCCCCAGCATCAAGCCCAGGTACGGCAACCCCAGGAGAAACACCAGGCCGCCGATATCGAACAGCACCGTTTGCACGTCGAAAATAACGCTTCCCACCCACTCAATCAGTCCGGTTAACACCAGCCCGACCGCCAAGCCGCCGGTTCCGCCCATAATAATCCCGAAAGATAGTTTTTCCAGCGCATATTCACCGACCAAGATGAGTCCGCCTGTCGCCGCCCCAATCGCCAATCCCATCAAAGGAAGAGGACCCTGCAACTCCTCCCCGCGTGCGAAAAGGGCCATCCCAGCCAGAGCGCTGAGTAGCATGAAGATGACCCGACGGGCCATACGCTCACCCCCTTTCGCCTGAGAATTATAACATCCACGGTCCCGAAACCTTGCCCCCACAGTCTTTTCATACCACGAGCCATCCGGGGTCACCTAGGGAAAACCATTGGGGCGAACCCGACCCTGCTCCCGATCCCACCGGACTTAGGCCTGCGGTTCGGGTTGCTCCCCGATGACCACGTCCAGATGGTGGACGCGCTTGTCCCGAATCATGGTGACCCGAGCCGCTTTTCCGACCTGGGTTTGCGCCACGACGTTCTTCAACTGGGAGGGGGTGTCCACTTTCTTGGCGTCGAACTCAATGATGATGTCACCGCGTTCGAGGCCGGCCCGTTTCGCCGGGCTCCCCTCCAGCACATCGCTGACCAGCGCCCCCGTGGACTCGGAAACCCCGAACTGCGCCGCAAGCTCCGGGGTGACGTCCTGGATCGAGACTCCCAACCACCCCCGGACCACCTTGCCCGAGGTGACCAGCTGTTCCAGGATGGACCGGGCCATATTGCTGGGCACGGCAAACCCGATTCCCATACTTCCCCCGCTCCGGCTGAAAATCGCGGTATTGATCCCCACCAACTCACCGCGCGCGTTGACCAGCGGGCCTCCGCTATTGCCTGGATTGATGGCGGCATCGGTTTGGATGAAATCTTCATATTCGGCGATTCCCATCCGGGCCCTCCCCACCGCGCTCACGATACCCATGGTGACGGTCTGGTTCAGGCCGAACGGATTGCCGATCGCGAGGACCAACTCCCCCACTTCCAGACGGTCGGAATCCGCCCACCTGACCGTCTGCAGGGCGCCGGCCTCCACCTTGAGAACGGCCAGATCGGTCTTGGGATCAGTCCCGATCAGCTTGGCGGTAAATTCGCGCTTGTCCTCCAGGAGCACTTTGATTTCGTCGGCCTGACTGACCACATGATTGTTGGTGATGATCAGTCCGCTGGCATCGACGATCACTCCGGAGCCCAGGCTTTCCGCTCGCCGCTCACGGGGGGACTCTAAGCCGGGAGAGGGATCCTCCCCGAAAAAGCGGTGGAAGAAGGGATCTTCGAACGGCAACCCTCGCTTGACCCCTCCCCCTCGGCGTCCTCGGGTCGTGGAAATATTCGCGACCGCCGGAGAGACCGTCCTCACCACCTGGACGAAGTCCCGTTGGTCCCGGTTTGCGACGGAGACGGGAGCGACCGACGGGCGCACCACCGGCGCGGGGAGTGTCTGAAGGGGGGGCGCCGGCTCGGTCTTCCTCCACTCCAGTTGGGACGCGACCAGGATGCCGATGAGCACACCCAGTCCTACCAAGGCCACCGCCGTCTTCATAGGCGGCCTTGGCCGGGGATTCGGCTGAATCAACTCATCCTCGCCCACGGTTACCTCCTGGTCCGCTCTCCTTGGGGCCCGACCCGGCCCGTGATGGCCCAGGGTCAGGGGATTTCGCCTGCGTATATTCCCATCACGGTCTTCAGGAACTTGAGGGCCTCACCCTTGGGACGCTGGAAGGAATTGCGCCCGATGATGGACCCGAACCCGCCGCCATCCCGGATGGCCCGGACTTCTTCGAAAAAGGCCTTGTCTTCTCCCTTGGGCCCGCCGGAAAAGATGACGATTCGTCGGCCGTCAAAGGCGCTCTGGACCACGTGCTTGACCCGCTCCGGGAGCGTCTTGATGGGCACCTGCTGGCCCTCGTACACCTTCTTGGCGGCCGCCTGCTCCAAATGGGGCGTCGGCAGCTTGACCTTGATGATGTGCGCACCGAGCTGCGCGGCAATCTGGGCCGCATAGGCGACGACGTCAATGGCCGTCTCGCCTTCCTTGCTGAGCTCTGACCCTCTCGGGTAGGACCAGACGACGACAGCCAGACCCGAGGCCTTGGCTTCCTCGGCGATTTCCCGGAGCTGCTGGTACATCGGGACGCAGTAGGCGGAACCCGGGTAGATCGTGAAGCCGACGGCCGAACAGCCCAGCCGCAGAGCCTCCTTCACGCTGCCGGTTACCGCAGGCACTGGATCCTTGCCCTCGTGCAGCACGTCATGGTTGTTCAATTTCAGAATCAACGGGATCTGGCCGGCAAAGTGGCCGGCTCCGGCTTCCAAGAACCCAAGGGGCGCCGCATAGGCGTTGCAACCGGCCTCGATAGCCAGTTCAAAATGATAGAGAGGATTGTAGCCTGGCGGGTTGGGCGCAAAGCTCCGCCCCGGCCCGTGTTCAAACCCCTGGTCAACGGGAAGGATCACCAACCGGCCGGTCCCGCCTAGCTTTCCATGAGCCAGCAGCCGGGCCAGATTAGTCCGCGTTCCGGGATTGTCACTTTCGTACCAGCTGAGAATTTCTTGGATCCGCTTGTTCATCGCTCCCTCCGCACGAAACTGAAGAACGTTGGCTTTGTTGAGTCCATGGACTTTTGCCGTACGTTGAGTCAGTGAAGTCCATTAACGCAACTAACGGACCAAACCGACTCAACATCCTTAACGTCGTCCCTGAATAAAGTCTTCCGCGAGCTGGACTTCTTCCCGGCTCCCAATGATGAGCGGGACTCGCTGGTGCACCGACTTCGGCTGAATCTCCGAGATCCGCTGGGTCCCCGTGCTCGCGCTGCCGCCGGCCTGCTCGATGATAAAACCCAGGGGAGCC
>JBFFYZ010000147.1:0-5567 GCA_041568895.1 Nitrospiraceae bacterium | reverse complement strand
GCCATCCGCTCAAGGTGGGGCAGACAGGATTTTGAATAGAAGGCGTGCATGGGTTGCAGCCCGGTTTGTAGACTGGCCATGACGATGTCCGCGGCCTCTCCTAATTCCGCCATTTTAAGAATGGAAGGGGCGGCCAGAAAGGGCATATCGCAGGCGGCGGCGAAGATGCGCGGCCGCGACCCCAGGGCCAGTCCCGTATAGAGCCCGCCTAAGGTGGCACAACCAGGGATCAAGTCGGTAACGACCCGGTGGCGAAGCCCTGACAGCTCAGGTCCCTGCTTCGCCGCCACGACCAGCACGTCCGGGAACAGGGCCTCTAGCACGGAGAGGGTGCGCTCGAGCAGGGTTTGGCCCTCCAGCTCAAGGAACCGCTTGTCTTGGCCCATCCGACGGCTTTGGCCTCCGGCCAAGAGGATGCCCGTCGTGTCGGAAAGTCGGGCGTTCATCCTCCCCGTCCCTCCTTGTCAAACCCTCCCGTCATGGCCGAGGGCGGCGCCAAAAAAAAGAGGGGGTGGGATCCCCCACCCCCTCTGGCATGCACTCCAACCCTCTCTTGGGGTTAGACCTTGCCTTTTTTCTTGTTGGCTCGACGGACCAACACCCACCCTTCGAGAATCACCACACCCACCGCCACCAGGCCGGGATAGATATAGGCTTCCTTCGGAGTGGGGGGCTGCAGGAACGTGTAATAGAAGGCCGATACTGCCATTTTCCGGCCCACATCCCCGTTGTGCCCATCCCAGACAAAGAAGACGGTAGGGATGTATTTGCCGACCTCGAAGTAAGTATCTGAGTCGTAGTCGGCCTTGAGGGGCCGCTTAAACATCACGGTCCAGAGCCCGTTCTTCCATTCGCCCTTGAGGAGCTTGGTTTCTTCCTGAAAGGATTCCCGCTCATCAAAGTCCTGGTCCCAACCGTGCCCCGTGAACGCCCGCAGGGCCCCGTTCGCTTCCCATTTCAGGATGTCCACCGGGTACTTTTGGTCCCCCCAGAAGTAGCGCGGCTTCTCAGGTGGAGGAATCTCCTGCCACTTGACCGGGAATTGAATGGCTAAGGCGTCGTTGTATACGGTGTACTTGTTTTGCTTGGCGGCGATGGATCCCGCCTCCCCGGTCTTGGGCGGTTGCTCCTGGACCCCATAGATGTCCAAATTGACCTCCCAGGGTTCGAATAGGAACTCCTTCGAAGCCACGCTCTTGGTCCGATCGTCCCACCGGAACATGAAGGCGATTTCCTTGTCGTTGTAAATGGACTGGACCCAGATATCGTCGATCCGGTTGACGAAGTTCCTGGGCTTGTGGGTGATCTGCCCGCCAAGGGCCACGAATCGTCGTACGGACGTGTTCCAGAGTTCATGGTCCGGGTCATCCGGAATTTCGCCCTCGACCGGATCGGATTTGATCACGAAGTTAATCTTCGGCTTGTCCGTCAAGGGGTCGATCGGAAGCGGATTTCCTTCCGGGTCCCGCTCGCACAAGGACTGCACGAAATTCGCAATGTGCCAGCGCTCCTCCACCGTCGTGTTATCCGCGAAGGACGGCATGGGGGTGCCGTTGACCCCCGTGGAGAAGGTCCGGAAGATGTTCTTGACGTTGTAGGGGTCCTGCCGGCTTCCCCGGAAATTCCAGCACTTATGCCAGTCCGCCGGCTGGATGGGGAACCCCCAGTCGTCCTTCAGGTTAAACGCGTTTCCTTCCCCTCGCCCATTGGCGCCGTGACACTCGACGCACTTTTTATCCACGACCAGCTGGGCGCCCGCCTTGAGGCTCTCTTCGGTAGGCGGAATCGGCTTGATGCTGTCCAACTCAAGCACCGTATAGGTTTCGAATTCTTTGTCGTCAAACTGACGGTCCTTGACCAACTGCGTCGTGACGAAGGCGATGACCTGCCGCCGCTGCTCCTCCGACAAAATACCTTCCCAGGAAGGCATGGCGGATCCGGGCAAGCCATGGGTCACCGTCTGGAATAGATCCATTTCAGGAAGCGGCAGCTCCCCGCTGGCCGTGTGGCGAATCTTGAAGGTCCCCTGATTGAAATTTCTGGGCCTCGGCCAGAGCCGGTCCGCTGCCGGACCATCCCCCGCGCCCTCGACTCCGTGACACCACACGCACTTGGTGAAATAGACGCGTTTTCCCGCTTCGATCGCCTCCGCTGCTGGCATGGGAGGAAATTCGATTCGCTTAAACCCTTCAGGAAGCCCGCTCCCACCTTCCTGGGCAAAGATCGTCACCCCGGCACTCCCGGACACCATGGTGACTCCCAGGGCGGCGAGCAACACGACCAACCATCGACTTGTTAACCCTAAACGCCTCATAGGTATGTTCCCCTTCGTCCCAGTGAGGAGGGATTACTCCCAGGTCCTCGGATAATAGCCCGTATGCCAATATTCAAACATGACGACTTTCCAAATTTCATCGGTGGTGAGGTGTTGTTCCCACGGCGGCATCACCGAGGCCCAGGGGAATCCCTCACGCGGAAGGCCGATTCCACCCTTTGAGACCCGCCAGAACACGAAGGTCTCCTGCAACTGAGCCAGCGTGCCTGGGTCGGTGAAATTGGCCGGAATCGGGTTGAAGGCAAAGGCGTGCAACCCTCGGCCGTTCAGGTTGTCTCCGTGGCAGAAATGGCAGTTCTGGAAGAAAACTTCCCCGCCCTCCCGGACGAATTTCAGGTAGCCCTTGGCGTTTTCGTCCCAGATATTGGCGTCCGGCTTCATCAGACGGCCCATGCTCTGCTCGGTCACCAGGGAGTCGGTGTAATGCTGGTCGTACTTGCCCTCCTGGTTCACCCGATACGGATTTTGCGCTATCTGCAACACAAAAGTCTTGCCGTGCACCTTGGTGCTGGCCGGGGGAGCGGGGTGCACCGTCCGCAACTCGATCGGCTCCTCCGATGTCGGCACGAGCGACGTGTAGGCAAACCCGCCGATCCCCAGAGGAATAAGGACGAGATAGATTCTTAACAGCCATTGGTGGACGGGTGTCTTGCCGTCCAAGACGTTCAGGATGGGCTGTTTGAACTGGCGCCAGTCCTCTTCGCTCGCGGACATCCACATGAAGATGCCCACCGCCGCCACCGTCCCGTAGATGGCCCGCACGCTAAAGGGGATGGGGGGATAGATGCGGTACTTCAGGTACAGAACGATAAAGACCCAGAAGGCGATTCCCTGCCAAAACCGGGGAATGCCGAGGCCGCTTTTTTTGAGCAGATAGCTCATGAGAGCGAACACGCCGACGCAGAAGGCCAACTCGGCCAGAAGTTGCATCGGCATGTAGCCTTCGATCAACTTAAGGGATGTCATGGTTCAGCTCTCCTTCTTGTACTCCCTATCCCAAACCGCGAAATGGTCACATGATCTTCGGTGGTTCTTTTCCTTCCTCCACCTGTGAGAGATAATCCACGATTTTATTCAACGCCCCGGCGCTGAGCTTCTGCCCGAATATTTTGGGCATGACGTTGTCCGGAAAGGGCTTGACCACGTAGGCGCTGGGTGCGATCACGGATTCGGTGATGTATTCCTTGACGGTCTTGGCCTTGCCTTGGTAGTCACCGCCCTTGATCCGCTTCGGCGCGTTGGTTCCCTCCACCAGCTTGGGGCCAACCGTTCCCATCGCCCCAGGAATACCGGGGATCGTATGGCAGACCACGCACTGGGCCTTGGCAAAAATCTTGTCGACCGGCTCAGACCCGTCAGCCAGGAGGCCGCCCTTGCCTTTCGCATCCCCTTCCTCTTCATCTGTTGCCGGCTGGGGCCGCTCACCCTCGGGAATGAACTTTTCATAGGCCGCCACAATGGTCTCGTAAGTCGGCGGCTCCTTCCCCTCGCGGACATACATCCAGGTATCCACCGCCGCGAGCTCTCCAAGGGTCAAGGAGATCGGCGGCTTGTGGATCTTCGGCATGGGGCTTTCCCGGTCATTGCTGCCCTTCACACCGAAACCCTCCACGACGAAACAGCTCGGGCAGGCATGGGACTCGGCGATATATTCCTGAGCCGTTTCGGCCGTTCCGGCCCCAGGGAATGATTCCTTTTCAACCGTGCCCCGGGCTTCCGGCTTCCCCTTGTGGTAACTGGGATTCTCGAGACGCTCCTTTGATCGATCTGGAATTCCGTACAGATTCGGCGCGCGTTCGCTCAGGAAGCCCTGCTGGAAGCCGTGACACAGGGGACACTGCCCCTTGCCGATCGCGCCCTGGACCTTGCTCTGGCCGATGCCGCCGAAGATGATCTTCTCGCCTTCGTCCGCCAATTGCTGGGCAGTCATGGCGCTGAAGTCCAGCTTAACCTCAGGAGGAGGAAAGCCGCCCTCGACCTGGGGGAGCCAATTCCCGTACCCGGAAAGCCCGGCGGCGACCAAAAACATGAATCCGCCGATCTTGAGCAGGGCGCTGACTTTGGAAAAATACAAGGCCATCATAAAGGCGAGGGCCGTGACCAGCACCAGAGAAACCGGCAGGAGGCGGGAATTGGCGAAGAAATTCAGTTTGTAGTTCGCGATCGCGATGAACACCATAACGGCCGCGATGATACCGATGAAGGTCTTGAACGAAGCCTGCCGTTTCACCGCTGGGTCTTGAATGGAAACCTGAAAATAAACGAGAAGGCCGGCCAACAGAGCCAGCACAGGCCAACCCATGCTAAACGCCGCGCTAAATAACTCCGCCACGGGTAAGTCCTCCTTGGCTTGGGCCCCGTCCTCGGAGTTCCCGAGGACGAGGCCTTGCCGTTACCACCTGTTACAGTGAGGCAGTCGGTTGATTAATGTCCAGCGACAGGCTGAGGCGCCCCACCGGGAACCGGCGCTTTGGCCTCGACCGGAGCTTTCTTAGCAGTGAGGGTCCCAAGCCAGAAGACGAACAGAATGCTGATCCAGAAGAACAGCACGTTAAAGGAAATCATATTGGCCGCAAACCCGGTCGTATGGGTATAGGCCCAGGGAGAATTGTCCCGCATTATTTCATTGACGTGCCAGAACAGACGGACCGACGAGCGGATGTACCCCATCAGCCCCATCATCCAGGTAAAGGCCGTCGCCAGCATGATCAAGGCATACTGGGATCGCACGGAGATCTTGCCCCATTCGATCGCACCACTCGCCTTCGCGCCTTTGATCATGACCAGATTCAAGGCGGTCATGAAGAAGAGACAGGAGAGCGTGGTCGCCACCTGTGGTACAGAGAGCCCGATCCGCACGTTGGCCGGAATGTAGTACCCGTAAATGGCCAGCCAGACGATGTTGACATAGGCACAGGCGAAGAAGACGCCCATGAAGATGTCGCCGAATTTCGCCCACCACACGATCGGCACTTTGTTGCCGCGCATATACCAGATGAAGCTCAAGACGGTGGTGGTGATGATCACGTTAATGCCGCCGTTTTTGGCCGACATCACTCCGTAGTTACCCAACACGGGGTGCTGCTGGCCACCCATGGCTTTCAACTCAGCCGGCGTCATCACCATGGTGTGCGGCGTGATGAAAATCAGGAAGCCGCAGACCAGGACGAACACCATGTACTTGAGGTAGCGCTGATATTTCTCGGCCCCCCGCATCCGTCCCATCGCCTGC
>JBFFYZ010000146.1:0-5580 GCA_041568895.1 Nitrospiraceae bacterium | reverse complement strand
GCAGGTCCCGCAGAATGTTCGTCATCTGAAAGGCCATCCCGAGGTCAATGGCGTAACGGGTGGCCAAGGGCGACAGGGTTTCGAAGACGTGCAGGGAGATAAGGCCCACGACCGAGGCCACTCGGTAACAATACACGGACAGGTCATCGAACGTGGCGTAACGGGTATTGTGGAGATCCATCTCCATGCCGGCGATCAGGTCCTCGAAATGTTTCTGTGGAATGTTCAGGCGGCGGTTGTGCTCCGCCAGACTGATCGTGACGGGATGCGTCGGGTGGCCGTGATAGGCCGCGTCCAACTCGGCCCGCCAGTGGGTGATCTGGGCTTTGGGGTCCGTGCCGGCCGGGGGTTCATCCACCGCGTTGTCCACCTCCCGGCAAAAGGCGTAGACGGTGTACATGGCCTCGCGACGGAGGCGGGGGAGAAGGAGAAGGGGGTAATAGAAATTGCTCCCGCTCCGTTTGGTGAGGGTGGTGCAATAGGCCTGCGCGTCAGAGAGGGTCATCATGCGTTACTGAGTGGGACGCCGTCAGCCGGTCCGGCAAGAACCCAGAGTCACCGGGCTGGCTCCCTCGGGTTGGCGGGAGCCGAACCGTGACGGATGGCACAAGGCAGCCAGGAGGGCCACTCCGTCGATGAGCCTGGGGCCTGGGCGACTGAAATAGGACGTCGCGTCGACCGCAAACACCTGTCCCTCGCGGACGGCCGGCAGGGCCCGCCAATCCTGCGCCCAATCCGGTCGTGCGGCCAGTCGATCCAGCTCCCGGAGAGTGCGGTGCAGGGAGAAGCCGCATGGCATCAGGATCAGCATCTCAGGCTTGGCCGCGACGATCCGGTCCCAAGTGACCCGTTCCGAAGCAGCACCGGCCTTCGCCAATACCGTCTGCCCACCGGCCCACTCGACCATCTCAGGTACCCAATGTCCGGCGACGTAGAACGGATCCAGCCACTCGAGACACAGAATCCGTGGCCGGTGTGTAAGGGATGCACCCCCCTCTTTGATAGTCTTGAGTCGGGCCCGCAGGGTATGCACCAACTCTCGCGATTGCGCGGCCCGGCCGGTCGCCGATCCGATCCGATCGATATCATGGAACACGTCTTCGAGTGTGGCTGCATTCAGTGTCAGGAGTTCTGGTGGCCGCGGCAACGTGCTGAGCGCCTGCTGGAGGTCATCGGGCGTAACGGCGCAGATGTGACAGAGGTCCTGCGTGATGACTAGGTCCGGGTTCGCCTGGAGAAATCGCCGCGTATCCAACCGATACAGCGATTGCCTGGCGCCTAGGGCCTGACCCACCTGGCGATCGATCTCGAGGCTCAAGGTGCCCTCGGCGTCGATGAGGCCCTCGATCAGCACCGGTTTCCCCCGGACTTCAGGGGGATAGTCGCATTCGTGGCTGACGCCGACCAAGTGGTCGGCCAGCCCCAAAGCCGCCACGACTTCCGTGGCACCGGGCAGGAGTGAGCAAATTCTCATGTTTCGTTCCACAACCGCTTCGCCAGCGCGTCCAAGTCCAGCCCCTCCAATACGGATACCACGTGGTCTGCCTCGTGTAATTCCTGTCGAGAATGGGTATTGGCCACGGCCAGCACCTTCATGCCGGCAGCCTGGCCGGCGCGAATTCCGGGAATGGAATCCTCGATCACCAGGCAATCTTTGGCTGACAGGGGAGGCTGTCCCGGCTGAGAGGTGCGGTTCAACCCAGCCAGGGCATGGAGATAGCCCTCAGGGTCGGGCTTGCCCTGTCTGACGTCTTCCGCGCTCGTGATGTGCTCAAACTCTTTCTGAATTCCGGCTTGCTCCAGGATAAACTCGATTTCGTGGCGCAGGGCCCCGGAGGCGATGCCCAGGCGATACCGACTCGCCGCCCGGCGGACCAGATCCTGCACCCCGGGGAAGATCACCAGGTGCTGTCTGATGTGGGCAAGATAGACGCGGCCTTTTCTGGCGACCAACTCCTGGATGAGATCCGTCGGGGCCGGGCGCCCGTGCGCCGCCAAGGCGGCGGCAAAGCAGCCCTTGTCGTCGAAGCCAAGGTACTGGGCGTAATACTCTTCCTCGGTGAACGGAACGCCGATCTCGCCCAAGACCTTTTGGAACATAGCGAAATGGACCGGCTCATTGTCAGCCACGACGCCGTCAAAATCAAAAAGGATCGCGCGCAATCGGGGCACGCCCACCTCTCGTTAACCTTGGCAACACGGTTTGATTCCGAAACCGAAGGAGGGTCGCATTATAACAGGGATTGCGCGGGTGGCGAAAGGACGGACGCGGCGTTCTGTCGGACGGGATCAGGCCCCTCGGCTTGCGTGCTCGATTGTGATCGTGAAAATGGGACCGGGGTCGGCGGATTTTTACGACTTGGGCTTCAGCTGGGTTTCCGAAATCCAGCCGGTCGCACCCTTGTCGGACCGGAGGATATAAATCCAGACGTTGTTCTTCAGTTCTCCGTCCAAGACGGTCAAGGTGGATCCAGCCGGAACGCTGGGCCCTGGTTTTGATCCCTCGGCATCCCCCTTGAGGGCCACGGGGTTGGCCGGCTTGGTCTGACCCGCCACCAGCACCACCTTTTGCCCTTCACGGAACGCAGGGATGGGAATCTGGGGCATGGCCGGCCTAGGAGATGTGGCTGGGGCCGCTGTCGCAGGGGGCTTTACCGCCACTCCATTGGGTCTCGGCGCCTTCGCGGTGGGTGGGGGGACCGTCGGGATGGAGACCTCGGGCTGACCCAAGCCGATCATTTCCAGGAGGGCGCCCGGCGAGATCATCAAATACGCTCCTGCCGCGAGGACCAGGACCAACAGAATCACTAGCTTGGTGCGTTGGCCGCCGGGTTTGTTCGATTCCTTCGGGGACCATCCACCGGCCCCGCCGCCCTGTCCCGCATCCAGGTCCTCCAGACCTTCATCTAATTCCAAGTCCGGTTCTGGTTCTTTGGCGAATAGGAGATTCCATGCAGGGAGACTACTGACTGCCGTCGGCGAGCCGGACCATCCGAGCATTGAAACCCCTCCTTCGTCGAGTTCCTGATTGGGCTGGGAATTCACCTGACCCAGGCCTTTAATTTGTTTTGTAAATACCACTGTCTGCCATTCATGTCAAACGGTTCCCATTTGGCGGCGGCGGGGAAAAGGGGAGGCCAACAACGGGTCAGGTGATGACGAATCCGGCGTAGCCCACGACGCGGTCGCGGTCGCCGGTCACGTCCCCGGAGGTCGCGTACCGCACCAGCGCAGCCCGGCGGGCCCCGAGCTGCCTGACGCTATGCAGGACGGCGACCGTGGGAGAGAAACCGCACATAGTGATCCGGTGGGTCCGGACCGCGGCATCCAATTCCGCGGCGTCCAAATGGCCGATGGCGTCCAGGGCATGCCGGTCCTTTTCGCGGGTGATGTCGTCCGGCTCATAGTGGGACATGTCGGTGCTGGCTAGGAGCAAGGGAGGGCCGGGCCCTTCCGGCTGGCCCGCGCTGTCTTGAATCACCTTCGCGAGGACCCGCCCCAGCTCTTGGCAGAGGTCCTGGTTGGTCGTTCCCACCACGATGGGGACGATGCGGATATCCGTGCGGAGGTGACGGAGAAAGGGGAGTTGGACCTCCAAGCAATGCTCCGCCCGGTGGGCCAGCGTATCGGCTTCGGCCTGGGGGCATTGAGCCAGAATCGCCTCAGCCAGCTTCTCGTCGATCTGCACTTCCCCGCCGGGAATCAGCCAGGCGCCCTTGGAATAGACCGAGATCGGCGGTCCGACGCCGGTGTGATTGGGGCCTACCAGGATCGCGGTGGCCGGCGGGGTGACTTGGCTCAACACGGCTCCGGCTACGTGGCCGGAAAACATCAGGCCCGCATGGGGACAGATGACGCCGATGGCGGGCCGTGGCGGGTGGGGCGTCGTGAGGTAGCGGGAGACCTCCGCGGCCAGCGCCGAGGGCGAGGCGGTATAAAAAGATCCGGCGACGGCGGGCTGGCGAATCATAGCTCTTCGAGCAGGCTAGAGGCTATAGGCGATGGGCTATCGGCTTTGGACACGTAAAGATTTCTGTGTCCTCGTACCCTGAAGGGTCACCACCTTATGGCCAGTACCTATTGCCCATAGCCTAACAATACTGCACGTTGGCGCAGGAGAGGACCTGATTGGCCCGGCTTCCCGTGCGAAACACAGTGATACCCTTGCATCCCAGACGATAGGCCAAACGAAACGCTTTGGCCACGTCCGTTTTGGAGGCGGAGGCCGGCAAGTTGATGGTTTTGGAGACACCGCTGTCGCTACACTTCTGGAACACGGCCTGCATGCGCACGTGCTGGTCCGGATCAATGTCATGGGCGGTTACGAACAGGCGCCGGAGGTCCGCGGGGATTTCCGTCAGGGTTTGGATGGACTCGTTGGCGGCGATGCGCTCGAGCAGGCGCCGCGAGTAAATTCCGGCCGCCTTGGCCCGGGCCTCGAAGTCCGGATGCACGGTGGTCAGCCGCACGTCCTCCATGACGGTCCGGGTAAAGGTGACCCCGTACAGCGGTTCGATGCCGGGCGAGCAATCCGCGATGATGCTGATGGTGCCGGTCGGCGCGATGGTGGTCACCGTCGCATTGCGAACCCGGCGGCCTTCGGACTCTAGAGGGCTCCCTTTAAAGTTGGGGAACAGGCCGCGCTCCCGGGCGAGTTCCGCGGAGGCGGCGCGGGCCTGCTCCGCCACAAATGTCATGACCCGCTCGCCCATGCGCAGGGCATCATCGGTGTCGTAGGGCAAATTCAGCTTGATCAGCAGATCGGCGAATCCCATGACCCCCAACCCGATTTTTCGGTTTCCTTTGGTGATGGCTTCGATTTCGGGGAGGGGATAGTGGTTCATGTCGATGACGTTGTCCAAAAACCGCACGGCCGTATGGATAGCCTTGGCCAGACGTGGCTCGTCGAGCTTGGGCCTGGGGCCTTTCGTCACGAACCCCGCCAAGTTGATGGACCCCAGCGTGCAGGATTCAAACGGAAGCAGGGGTTGCTCGCCGCAGGGGTTGGTCGCTTCGATGCGGCCGATATGAGGCGTGGGATTGGTCGCGTTGATCGTGTCCAGGAAGATCATGCCCGGCTCGCCGGTGTTCCAGGCGGCGTCCACCAGGCGATCGAAGACCGCGGCGGCCTTCATCCGCGTCACCGTCCGTCCGGTGCGGGGATTCACCAGGGCGTAGTCCTTTTCCTGGTCCAGGGCCCGCATGAAGGCATCCGTGACGCCGACGGACAAGTTGAAGTTCGTGAGCTCGGACGGGTTCAGTTTGACGTCGATAAATTCGAGGATGTCCGGATGGTCCACCCGCAGGATGCCCATATTGGCCCCGCGCCGGGTCCCGCCCTGCTTGATGATCTCGGTGGCCATGTTGAAGATCCGCATGAACGACACCGGCCCCGAGGCGACCCCGCTGGTGGACGCCACCCGGTCGTTTTTGGGGCGGAGGTGGCTGAAGGAGAAACCGGTGCCGCCGCCGGACTGATGGATGAGGGCCTGGTGCTTGACCGATTCAAAAATGGATTCCAGGGAATCCTCGATGGGCAGCACGAAGCAGGCGGACAATTGTTGGAGGTCCCGGCCGGCG
>JBFFYZ010000145.1:0-5594 GCA_041568895.1 Nitrospiraceae bacterium | reverse complement strand
TCATAAGGTTGTAGCTCTTCCTGAAATTGTGTGGATTCTTCTACCCCATCTCCTCCGAGATGAGCTGCCGGGACGGCGGCATCCGCTCCGGTGCAGACTCGCCTCGCTGCTGGGCACCCATTGCATCTCAAGGAGCCATGGGTCCCGGAGCAACGGGTCCCGGGTGCCCCAGACCGAGGTCCAGGGCGGCCACAACAGGTTTTTCTTTGCTTTTCATGAGGCTCGTGCTAATAAAACAGCGTTTGACTAAAGGTCATCCAGGCGTCCATGTCTGAGCTTACCATCCCCGAAATTGTTCCCTACTTCCTGGCCATTCTCGGCCTGCTCCTGCTTTGGGAGATGCACAGCATCCAGGTGAGCGCGGGCCGGATCAAGTCGGTGGATATCTGGAGTCGTTCGGGCATTCGCCTCTTTTTACACGCCACCCCGGATGATACCGAGACCTGCCCCTCGTGCAAGGACGCCAACGGGACCGCCTTTCTTCCTGCCATGGCCGCGAAGAAAAACTTCTCGCCGTTGGCCACGCCCTGTACCAATCCCGGCGGATGCCGCTGTATCCAGGTCGGGCTGTACGGGTCCTGGCCCCAGGCCCTGCGGCTGCAGGCCAAACTGCAACACCAGGGCACCAAGACCAAATTGTCTGGGAAGGAGTTGGATGAGCTGATCGAGGGGTCGCGGGCGCAAAAAGCCGGGGGGATCTCGGATCAAATTCAAATCGCGTTTCTCAAAGCGTTGCGGGCCGAAGGCACCGATCTGAACCTGGCTTCCCAGCAGTACCGGCTGGTGATCGAGAAGGCCAAATCGGATCGGGAGTTACCCTACGTGGTCCCCGCCTACCTCCGGCTCACCGCCCTGTTCGAACGTTCCGGACAAAAGGACCAGGCACTGAAGGTGGTTGACCAATTTCTTGCCGCCTACAGCGGCAAGCCCACGGGGCCCCATTCTCCGACTGAAGATCAATTGGCCTTGCAGTCCCTCAGAAAAAGCCGCCTGTCCGCCTCCATTTAGGCTGGATCCTCTCGAATTTGTCCGTGACCTCCCCTCCCGGCTCCTCCCGTCGCTGTTCTAGACAATCCTTTTCGCACGGGGCGCCAGCTTGATCCGTCCCGTCTCCGTATCCCGCTGAGCCTGCTCGTAGCGTTCCGGGGTTCCCACATCGGACCAGTATCCCTTCATGTCATATCCCAGGATCACCCCGCCCCTGGCCAGTTCGGTCACGTAAGCCTCGATGATCGAGGAGGCGCGCCCGACCGGAACGTCCCGAAGGGCGGCCGGGTCCAACACGTGGACGCCGGCGAACATGCGGCGCCCTTCTCCGGCCTGGTTTCCCTCCGTCGGGTCCTTGCGCCCGCGGCCGTTGATCCGGAGAACCTGCTGCTGGCCATTCGTTTCAACGAGACCCCATCGTTCCGCCTCCGGATCTTCCCGCAGCACCAAGGTGGCCAGGACCGCCCCTTGTCGGGCGCGCTGCAGGTGAAACCGCACGAGGGCCGTGAGGTCCAACTCCAACAACGTATCCCCGTTCAGGACCAGAAACGGGGCGCCGTCAAAAAAGGCCTCCACCTGCTTGATGCCCCCGCCAGTCCCGAGCAAGGTGCCCTCGCGGGAATAGGAGATCCGCAGGCCGAATCGCGAGCCGTCCCCGATGGCCTCTTCAATGAGATGCCCGAGATGGTGCAGGTTGATGATGACCTCGGAGATCCCGTGCTGACGCAGGAGAAGGAGATTCCAGACCAAGAGGGGCTGTCCGGCCACGGACAGGAGGGGCTTGGGAAGCGTGTCGGTCAGAGGGCGAAGGCGGGTGCCTAATCCCGCCGCTAAGATCATGGCCTTCATCATCCAAGTGCTGAGGATTGAGGACTGAGGTCTGAGGGGGGAACCTCAGCACTCAGCACTCGGCACTCAGTCCTGTAATTCGGGCACATAGGGAGCCAGGTGTTTACGGAGGGTGGCCAGTTCGGCGTACTTGGCTAGATTGCGGCGGACATAGCCCAGCGTGCGGGGAATGTCGGCCAGGAAACTGGGGTTGTGCTTGACCCGATCGATGTACACGAAGCGCCCGGCGGCTTTGAGATTCCGCTGGATGCTGGTGAGATCAAACAGGCGCCGGAATGCCGCCGGGTCGCCGAAGCCGGTGCCTCCTGCCGCCATCCTGGTCACATACTGGCCGATCAACTCGTCGATCAACGGCTCTTCCAATTCGATGTAGGCATCGCGCAGCAGCGAGGCGAGATCGTAGGTAGCCGGCCCCAAGAGTGCGTCCTGAAAATCCAGGACGGCCAGCCGGCCCTTCCGGCCACCCGGCCCCAAGTCATTCCGGACCATTAGATTGCGCGAATGGTAATCACGGTGCGTGAACACCTTGGGTTGCCCCGCCAGCAGATCGGCAATCCGGTGAAATGCCTTGCGGACCGCCGCCTCATCTTCCGGTCGCATCGGCCGGCCGTTCCGCGCCACGACCCCATACTCCAGAAAATGGTCGAACTCCCACATGAGCAAGGGCACGTCGAAGCTCCGGTGAAAGGCCAGGCAGGCGGGATTGGCGGGGGTGGTGGCGGCCAGGTGCATCTGCGCCAGAATCTCCACGGCTTCCCGGTACAGGTCGGCCTTCTGGACCGCTGTGGCCTGGCGGCACCACTCGGCCAGGGTCCGCTCCCCGCAATCTTCCAAATACAGGAGACCGGCCGCCTGATCGTAAAAAAAGAGGTCCGGGACCGGCACCTTGGCGACTTTCATCTGCGTGAGGATGTTGAGAAAGGGCAGTTCGGAGATGGCGATGTCGGCTCTGCTGACCGCCTCCTCCGACTGTTTGAAGGCTTCGGGTTCCGCCAACTGCATCAAGACGAGGGATCTGGGGGATGAGGCCTTCGCCAGCGACACCCGGAAGTAGCGGCGGTTTGAGGCATCCCCGGCGAGCGGCACGAGGCCGACGAATTCGGCTTGAAAAGGCAGGCGGGCTTGGACCGTCTGGGCGACCAGGGTTGGATCGGGCGGGGCCTGCGCCTGCTTGGGCGGAGTCGGATTGACGGTGGTCATACCGCCGGCATTATACGCAGCCCCCTGTGGGTTGTCACGGGAATGGCAATGTCGGTATGCTGTCGAACGGGCCGCTGGAACCCGATGTCGGCCATCTCCGAACCACACCCATGACCCCCGAGGACGTCACAGAGATCATTCAACGTGAATTGCAAGGCGAATTGGCCGGATGCCTGGCGGCACCGCTGCCCCATGGCATCGACCTCTCGCGCTGCTTGATTTCGCCCCTGAGGCAACGCTACGAGGACAGCTTTCTGGAGGGGCGTACGGTGGAGCTGTGGCTGGTGTTGGAAGAGAACCCCGAGGGCGAGTCAGGCTATCAAATTATTTTCGATGAGCGGCGCCGCCAGTTCGGGTTAGCGGTCAAAAGCAAAGGCGGCCGGGTCTTCATCGGCTATCATGGCTCTTTTTTGAATACCCTTGAGGGAATGTAGCCCCGACCAAGAGGGCTGGAGGCGGGAGCATGCATTACGTACACCTCGGACGGTCCGGATTGAAAGTCAGTCGCCTCTGCCTTGGCGCCATGAACTTCGGGCCCCATACCAGCGAGGCGGACAGCTTCAGAATGATGGACCGGGCGCTGGAGCTCGGGATCAACTTTTTCGATACCGCCAACGTCTATGGAGGGCGACGCGGAGAGGGACTCACCGAACAGATCATCGGCCGGTGGTTCGCCCAAGGCGGAGGCCGCCGGGAGAAGGTCGTGCTGGCGACCAAGGTCTTCGGCCGGATGGGCGATTGGCCGAACGAAGGCCGGCTGTCGGCCCTGCACCTTCGGCGGGCCTGCGAGGCCAGCCTGCGTCGGCTGCAGACCGAGTACCTGGACCTCTATCAGATGCACCACGTCGACCGCGACTGTCCCTGGGAAGAAGTCTGGCAGGCCATGGAGCAGCTCTGCCGGGAGGGCAAGGTCCTCTACGTGGGGAGCAGCAACTTCGCCGGCTGGCACCTCGCGCAGGCCCAGGAACTGGCCAGGAGCCGGCATTTCCTAGGGCTCGTATCCGAACAGAGTCTCTACAATCTCAAGGACCGGATGGTCGAGCTGGAGGTGCTCCCCGCCTGTGAAGCCTATGGCATCGGGGTGATCCCCTGGGGCCCGCTGGCAAGCGGGCTCCTGGGAGGTATCTTAAAGCCGGCAAGAGAGGGGCGCCGCGCTGCCGAGGACATCCAGAAGGACTTGGAACGCCACCGGCCTCAGATCGAGGCCTATGAACAAGCTTGCGCCGACATCAAAGAACGCCCGGCCGATGTGGCCCTGGCCTGGCTGCTCCATCAGAAGGCCGTCACCGCCCCCATCATCGGGCCTCGCACGCTCGAGCAACTAGACGGCGCGATGCGGGCGTTGGATCTCACCTTGAGCAGGGAGACCCTCTCCACACTCGACCAGATCTTTCCCGGCCCGGGCGGCCCGGCCCCAGAGGCCTATGCCTGGTGAGGTCAAGGCCCGATTCTTGATCACCCGTCACACGTCACCAGTCATGAGCCCCTAGGGCTCGACACCCCAGCGCCAGCCGATCGTCGCCAGACAGGCGCCGAGGCTGTCGGCCAGGACGTCCCAGACATCGGCTTCCCTGGTGGGCACGAAGGCCTGGTGGATCTCGTCGGACAGGCCATACCCGATCGAGGCGAGGATGGCCAGGAGCAGGGCCGAGCGGGCCGCGCGGGGCCCCGCGGCATAGAGAAACGCGCGATACCACAAGACTCCCAGGATTCCGTACTCGACCGCATGCAAAGCCTTGTCCCCCAGAACTTCAAAAAACGGAGGCATCAAAGGGATGACGTCCTCCTGCGGCAAGGAAGACAGATAAAAGATCAGGCCCGCGTAGGCGACGAGGGGAAGCCAATGGATCAGGAGATTCCGGTGAACGGCGACAGCCTGGGTGGTTTCCACAATGTCATCCTCCGTGCAGCCCGTTCATTTATACCCGATTCCCGTCTCTTTTCCTTTGAAAATTTTACTTTTGCCTTTTTACTTTTTCCTTTTTAATTTTCTCCCGCCCCTTGCCCCTCTCGCAGGTCTCGGCTTATGATGAAAACATGAAAGTGCAGCTCAGCCATCCGGACCGCTCCGTGGAAATTAAGGGACCGAAGCGGGTGAAGGAACTCCTCCGGGACCTGAATCTGATCCAGGAAGCCTATTTGGTCATCCGAGGGGAAGACCTCGTCACGGAAGACGAGGTGCTGCACGACGGGGACGAGGTGGAAGTCAGGCCGGTGATTTCCGGCGGCTGCAGAAACGGTGACAAGTAATGCGTGACGCATGACAGGTATGGGAAACGCGAGTCGGCAACTTCAGAATTCTCGTCACGAGTCACTCGTCACCCGTCACGGGTTTTTCCATGCGTTGTAAGAAATGCAGGACCAAAGCGGTGATCGGGCTTCCGCGGCACAATGCCGCCTTCTGCAAGCCCTGCTTTAACGAGTTCGTCCACGATCAGGTGGCGCGGGCGATCAAAACCGAGCGGATGTTCGACCGGAACCATCGGATCCTGGTTGCGGTGTCCGGAGGAAAGGATAGTCTCGCCCTCTGGGACATACTCCTGAAGCTGGGCTACCGG
>JBFFYZ010000144.1:0-5612 GCA_041568895.1 Nitrospiraceae bacterium | reverse complement strand
CGGCCGAATTTCTGTCGGAGACGGTTGATCGTCCGCAGGACCGCGGGCTGCCCGATCAGTTTCCGCTCTAATCCACGTTTTCCGGGAAAATCCATCAGGGAGATGCCGATCAGCATGGTCAAAATCCCCTGACCGGGCAAAAACAGCATGGCAAAGCCGGCCAGCAGAAACACGGCTCCGGCGAGGTTTTTAATGGCGATCCCGATCCCCCGGAGGATCGGATGATGGTCGGGCATCCAGACCCGCGGATGGTTTTCGTGAAAGTAGTCTTCCGGTAATCGCACGAGCAGGAACGGAATAGCGATCAGGGTTCCGACAAATCCCGCGATCGACAGCAGGAATAATCCGAACAAGACTTCTTTGGAAAGCAGAACCTCTGTCATGGGGCGGGAATCCTAGCACGGGCCCCGGCGCCGAACAAGACGCCGGAGAATTGAGCCATTGGGCGATGTAGTCATTGTGTGATTACCAGAGTTTTCGTGAATTTTAAATCGCCAAATCATTAAATCGCCAAATCACCAAATTCAAGGCATGGTTTACCCTGCCCTGTTGGCACGCTATAATCCGCCGCAATGAAGACGCTCGTCCTGACCGGTGAGGATCTGACCCTCCCAGACTTTTACGATGTCGCGCTGAGCCGCCGCCCGGTCCGGCTTGCTCCCCTTGCTAAAAAACGCATGGCTGCCTCCCACGCCGTGATCCGACGCGTGGCAGCCCGGAATACGCCGGTGTACGGGGTGACCACCGGATTTGGCAAGCTGGCCGACCAGCGGATTTCTCCTGCCGACATCAAACAGCTACAACTCAATCTTCTTCGGAGCCATGCCGCCGGGGTCGGTGAACCGCTCTCCCCTGAGGAAACCCGCGGTATCTTGCTCCTGCGGGCCAATGTCCTGGCGCGAGGCTACAGCGGTGTGCGCCCGGTCATCGTCGAATTTCTTTTGACCCTCCTCAACCGCAATGTCCTGCCGGTCATCCCTTCTCAGGGATCCGTCGGCGCGAGTGGAGACCTTGCTCCACTGGCCCATGTGGCCCTGATCCTGATCGGGGAAGGGGAAGCCTTCGTTGGTCGGCGCCGCAAACCCGGCCGGGCCGCCCTCTCAGAAGTGAGATTGAAACCCCTGTCCTTAGAGGCCAAGGAAGGGCTGTCGCTCGTCAACGGCACGCAGGCCATGCTGGCCCTGGGCCTCCTCGCCCTGCGCCGATGCGAGATCCTGGTGGAGGCCGCCGATGTGGCCGGGGCGTTGTCCCTGGACGCGCTTAAGGGCACCCCGGTCGCCTTCGATCCCAGGATCCACCGCCTTCGTCCCTATCCCGGCCAGCAGATCGTGGCCGCCAACCTGCGTGGGTTGCTTGCCGGCAGCGAGATCCGCGTCTCCCACCTGGATTGCCCGCGCGTGCAGGACGCCTACAGCTTACGGTGTATGCCGCAGGTGCACGGCGCGGTCCGGGACGCCTTGGCCTATGTCCGGAACACGCTCACCGTGGAATTGAACAGCGTCACGGACAATCCGCTGGTGTTCGCCAACCGGACGGAAGTCCTGTCCGGAGGCAATTTTCACGGCCAACCGCTCGGGCTCGCCTTGGACCATCTGGCCATCGCCATGACTGAGCTCGCCAGCATTGCCGAGCGCCGGATCGAACGACTGATCAATCCGGAATACGGAGATCTGCCGCCCTTTTTGAGCCCCCACCCCGGCCTGCATTCCGGGTTTATGCTCGCGCAGGTGACGGCAGCCGCATTGACCTCGGAAAACAAGGTCCTGTCCCATCCGGCTTCGGTAGATTCCATCCCTACCTCGGGCAACCAAGAGGACCATGTCAGCATGGGCATGGGGTCCGCCTTGAAACTCCAGCGTATCCTGAGCAACTGCGAATATATCCTGGCCGTCGAGCTCCTCTGCGCCGCACAGGGCGTGGACTTCCATCGTCCGCTCAAGCCCGGCATCGGCAACCGTCAGACCCTGCAACTCATCCGGCGGCAGGTGTCCCGCCTGGACCAGGATCGTGTCCTGGCCCCGGACATCGAACGGATACGGACCCTGGTGGCCGGCGGAACCTTGAGCGGCCAATCCGCAAGGGCGTAGGAACATGACACAGGAACTTCCGTTGAAAGAGCCCTCTCGCGAAGCCAAAGGAGCGGTCCTATGATGGTTTTCTCGTCCTCTTGCAAGCAGCGCTTTTGCGTTCTTCCGATCATCCGAATCGGTCTGGGCCTCGCCCTGCTCGTGTTGGTGCCGGTCCTGTGGCCTGGTCCCGCTACGGCCGCCGCGGGGGGAGACCTGCAGATCGAGGTCAAAAAGAAGGACCTGGGCAAGGAGGTCGTGATCCGGCAAGGTGAGAAAGAGTGGTTCATGATGATCGAGGTGACTCCCGCCGACACCGTCATCATTCGCCAGGAGATCGACCAGGGCCAGTACCTCGTCGATGAGAGCGAAACCCACGACCGAGCGATGTCCCCCGCGGAAGTCGATCGGGCGATCGAGGATTTCATCAACAGCGTCAAGATGAGGGTCAAGCAAAAGTGATTCGCGCGCCCCGCGGGGCGGTTCTGACCTGCAAAGGATGGCTGCAGGAAGCCGCCCTTCGGATGCTCATGAACAACCTGGACGATGAGGTCGCGGAAAATCCCCGCGACCTCGTGGTCTATGGCGGGGCCGGCAAAGCCGCCCGCAACCAGGCGGCCTACGAAGCGCTCGTGCGCGAGCTCAGAGCGTTGGAAAGCGACCAGACCCTCCTCGTGCAATCCGGAAAACCGGTGGGCGTGCTCCGCACCCACGAATTCGCTCCCCGGGTGCTCATCGCCAATTCCAACCTGGTCGGTCATTGGGCGACGTGGGACGAGTTTCGGCGCCTGGAGGCCCTGGGTCTCATCATGTACGGGCAAATGACCGCGGGCTCCTGGATGTACATCGGCACCCAGGGCATCGTCCAGGGCACCTTTGAGACCTTCGCCGCGGCTGCCTCCACCCATTTCGGCGGCGACCTCTCGGGACGATTCCTGCTGACTGGCGGAATGGGGGGAATGGGGGGGGCGCAGCCGCTGGCCGCGACGATGAACGGCGCGGCCATCCTCTGCGTCGAGGTGGATGAAGCCAAGATCGCGCGGCGCATCAAGACCGGCTACTGCGACCGCCTGAGCACCTCCCTGGATGAGGCGGTCCGGGACATTCAGGCAGCCAAGGCCGGTCAACGTCCCTTGTCTATTGGGCTTGTGGGAAATTGTGCGACCGTCTTGCCGGAATTGGTCCGCCTGGGCGTAATCCCCGATGTGGTGACCGACCAGACGGCCGCGCACGATCCCCTCAACGGCTATATCCCCGCCGGTCTGTCGCTGGCGGATGCGGCGAAGCTCCGACAGTCCGATCCCAAGACCTACCTGGACCGGGCGCTGGATTCGATCGCGGCCCACGTCCGGGCGATGCTCGCTTTTCAACAAGCCGGCGCCGTGGTGTTCGACTACGGCAACAACATCCGGACCATGGCCCATCAACGCGGGGTGACCGACGCATACGCATTCCCCGGGTTTGTGCCGGCTTATATCCGCCCTCTCTTTTGTGAGGGACGGGGTCCCTTTCGCTGGATTGCCCTGTCCGGCGACCCATCGGACATCGCGGCCACGGACCAGGCGGTCTTGGACCTCTTCCCGGAAAACCGGCCGCTCCAGCGGTGGATCAGGCTGGCCGGCGAGCGGATCCGGTTCCAGGGCCTGCCCGCCCGAATCTGTTGGTTGGGCTATGGGGAACGGGCCAAGATGGGCGCAAGGATCAATGCTATGGTCGCCAAGGGCGACCTGAAGGCCCCGGTGGTGATCTGCCGTGACCATTTGGACGCCGGATCGGTGGCCTCCCCTTACCGGGAAACCGAGGGCATGCGGGACGGCAGCGATGCCATCGCGGATTGGCCCATCCTCAACGCCCTGCTCAATACCGCTTCCGGCGCAAGCTGGGTGTCTTTCCATCACGGCGGAGGCGTCGGGATCGGGTACTCCCTGCATGCCGGCCAGGCCTCTGTCGCCGACGGATCCCGTGATGCCGCGGTCCGGCTCGAGCGGGTCCTGAACAACGACCCGGGTCTTGGCATCCTCCGCCATGCGGATGCCGGCTATCCGGAGGCGCTTGAGGCAGCCAACCGCCACGGGCTCCGGATTCCGCTTCCACCAACGTCTTAAGAGTGAGACGCGCGCGAAGCGCGGGACTGCCAAGATGGGCTACATTCTTAAAAAGGTTAGCTCCTCGGGCCCATCTCGCCTATAGCCCATTGCCCACAGCCTGCTCTTGCCCGATTGTTGTCAACTTGTCACGTCCTCGGTGGGGACGTATAATGACCGCCGCAAGAGGCATTCCATGGTCCATGACCTCGGTCGTTCTTGTGAATAAAAAACCCACGTTCGTCATCTTCGCCCACAACGCCACCTACGATAAGTTGCACCAGGTGGCCACCCTCGGACTGACCGCTGCGGCCATGGGTAAACGGGTGGTGGTGGTGCTTTTGTTCTGGACCATTAAAAAGCTGGCCGAAGGAAGGATCGACGCGGTGGATTTTCCGCCGGAATACGCGGCTCAGGGGAAAGAAGTCGGCCGCCTGCTCCAAGAAAAAAAGGTGCCGAAGATCTCAGAGATGTTGAAAGAGGCTCATCAGGTGGGAGATTTCCGGCTGGTGGCCTGCAGCGCCGGGCTCGAATACATGGGCGTGGATCCGGACATCGTGACAAAGAACGTGGACGAGGTGATGGGCCTGCCGGCCATTCTTTCCTTGACTGCCGAAGCCGAAACGACCCTCTTCATCTAATAAGCAGGACTGCGGGCTGAGTTCTGAGGACTGAGAGAATTTTAACTAACTTGCCCGGAATTACCTACCTCAGTCCTCAGTCCTCGTTACTCAGTCCTGAGGTCACTAGCGCGACCGGGTCACCCCCACCCGATCGCAATATTTCCTGATCATGCACCGGCTGCAAAAGGGCGAGACCGGCTGACACAGGTTCTGCCCGAAGGGCACCAACAGGTCGTTGAAGGTGATCCAATAGCGAAGGGGCAACTTTCGGCGCAGGGCCTCCTCGGTGTGTTCCGGTGTCTTCGTGCGGACATAACCCCAGCGGTTGCTGATTCGATGGACATGCGTGTCCACGCAAATGCCGGGCTTGTTGTATCCCACCGTGACCACCAGATTGGCCGTTTTTCGCCCCACGCCAGGCAGGGTCAGCAGGGCTTCGATCGAATCCGGCACCCGGCCGCCGAACTGGCTCAATAATCTCCGGCAAATCTCGCGGATCTGCTTGGCTTTGGTCCGGTAAAACCCGACGGGGTAAATGGCCCGCTCGATCCGGCGGAGAGGCACCTTCACCATGGAGGCCGGATGAGCAGCGAGAGTAAACAGTCGGCGACTGGCCTCGGTCGTGGTCTGATCCTTGGTGCGCAGGCTCAGGACACAGGCAATGAGAATCTTGAAGGGATCGCGGGACTCGCGGGCCACCACCCCCACGACGGGCTCCTGCCATTGACGGACCTCTCGGCGCAGGATTCGGAGGGCCGCATGGATCTCTGCCTTGCGCATGGTCTTGGGGAAGGGTCGCTGGGGCAGGGAATGAATTGTGACGGAACGGGGAGGCTGGG
>JBFFYZ010000143.1:0-5684 GCA_041568895.1 Nitrospiraceae bacterium | reverse complement strand
GTCCCCTCCAACACGTAGACGATGTCGGTATCGAGCTCGTGGATTTCCGCGATGCCCGCCTTGTCCCGATGACTGGCGTGGACCATATAGTTGCGCGCGGCATGCATCATCTGTTCCTCTTCCCCGACGAGAACCGCGCCCTTGGCAAAGGCCGCCGTCACTTTTGGACTCTCGATGTACGTGACCAGTAGCGCGTGGTTCTTCGGCATCGCACTCGTGGTCATGGTCGCCAGAGCTTTGGCTCCGGCGATGGCCAGCTCTTCGTCCTGTTGCGCGCTGGCGGCTCCGCTCACCCCGACCGCTCCGACGACCTGCCCGTCCTGAACGATGGGCACGCCGCCCTGCAGGGGCGTGAAATCTGCCAGGGCGACCATCGTGGTCCGGCCCTTATTGACGATGTCTTCGAAGACCTTGGTGGGCTTTTTGAAGAGCGCGGCGGTCCGCGCCTTGCCGATGGAGATATTGGCGCCCGCGGCAAAGGTGCCGTCCAACCGCTCCAGCGCCATCAGATTTCCGCCGTCGTCCACCACGGCGATGACGCCTCCCGGCGCGTTCTTGCTCTTGGCCTCTGCCACCGCCCCGGCGATGACCTGCCGGGCACCATCCAGGGTCAGCACTTTTTTATCCGCGACTTGGGCGTGAGCGACTGTCGACAGGGCGGTGATAGCAAGAGCCAATCCGAATACTTTCATTGACTTCATGGCGGTGCTCCTTCCGTGGTTTGTCTGGTTTGTCTGATTCGTCTCGTCAAACGAGGTTTGTCCGGCTCACCGAGACCAACCAAAGAAACCAAACAAACCGAGTTACTGGTTTTTAAGCGCGGCGGCCCCGGCCTTGGCGATGTCCTCGTCCTGTGACGGGGTCTCCCCGCTCACGCCGATGGCACCGATCACTTTCCCCTCGAACGAAATTGGAATGCCGCCTTGCAGCGGGGTTGCGCCGGGCAATGCCAGCGCGGCGACGCGTCCGTCGCGAATCTGATCTTCAAAGACCTTGCTGGGACGCCGAAAGATGGCGGCCGTGCGCGCTTTGCCGATGGCGACGTTCACGCTGGCAACTTGGGTATCGTCCAGGCGCTCGAGCAGGAGCAGGTTGCCGCCGTCGTCCACTACCGCGATCACCACCCGCGCGCCCTTCGTCTTGGCATCGGCTTCCGCCACCGCGGCGATTTTCTTGGCCGCCTCCAGGCTCAGGGCTTTCTTGTCTACGACCTGGGCTTGCACGTGGGCAGCAAAGACAACTCCCAACAGGCTCAACGCCAGCGCCAGGTTCCTCAAAGTTCGCATCGTCTTGTCCTCCTCACCGGTCCCATTGTTTCCTTCGCCGTCCGTCGCGGCGCCGAATCACGGGAAGGCCGGACATCCCGGCCTTCCCTGTTCGGTTGTGCCTCACCAGTTCACTTACCGGGCGGACATCATCATGTCGTGATCGCGCTCGCCCGACGCGGTCTTGATCGGCGCCGAGAAGGACGCTTCGCCCAACAACGCTTCGGCAAAGGAGCACCAGATCTGGACCTTCGCAATGTCTTTGACGTAGCTCGGTACCGCGATCGTCCGGTTTTCCTTCCCGCCCTTGACCTTCAACTGGTTGAGCAAGTAGACGTTGCCCTTCGAATCCACCACCTGCCAGTGCGGCGCAGGCGTGTCCGGAATCTTGAACTCGTTGGACCAGGTTAATTGGTCCTGATTTCCCTGTCTGGCATGGGTCGCGGTCCCGCTGTTGGCCTTCACCCCTTCGAACTTCGTCGTGGTATGGGCATCCATCGCGAAGCTCGGCGCGGCGCTCACCAACCCCACCGCCACCAGCATGGACAACATTGCCATCTGAATGGTTCGACTACGCATCGGCTTTCCTCCTTGTAATAGTTGTTAGGGTTCCCGTTTCCCCGCGTGGCCTCCGCCTCTGCAGGGCCAACTGTCCCTACAGTCTCGACACCTAGGGGATCGTTACAATGGGAAAGGTGCGAACAGCTGATAGCTGGCAGCTAATAGCCGTTAGCAAAAGGGGTCGGATGATAGAAAAATCGAAGTGGGATTCGACCAAAACAGGAGGGTAAACCTTAAGAGAATTGGAGATGAATCGACAATTGCTATCGGCAAATAACTATCTGCTGCTAGCTATTTGCTGTTCGCTGTTCGCACAAGCTTGAACGTGATAGCCGCACCGGAAGATACAGCGCTTGTCATTGTGGTGATGGAGCTTGGCGCAAATGACCCCGCCTTCTCCCTTGTGCCACAGGTAGAGTTCCGCGGCGAGAAGCATACCCAGGGGCGGGGCCGTAAAATAGATCCATAGCGCGGGCCACACATGGGCGGGCAAGGCGGAGGCCAAGGTGCGGGCCGGGTTCATGCTCATCCCGGACCAGGGCGCTTCGACTATGATGTAGGTCGCCACCAGGGTCCCGGCACACACCCCCGTCAATCGGGCCGCCTGACGCGTGTTGGAGACGATCAGCACGACGAGCATCAGCCCGAAGGAAATCAGCAGCTCGGCCAGAAACGCCACGGCCTTCCCGTGAGAACCGGGAAGGGTCGCGACATAATTGACGGCCGGATCGGCCAGGTGCGCCCCGATGGCGGTAGCGACCAGCAAGATCCCGGCCAGGCCCCCGGCAAATTGCGCGAGGACGTAAAACACGGCGTCGGGCAGTTCGATTTTGCCGAGTCGAAAAAAGGTCAGGGTCACCGCCGGATTGAGATGCGCGCCGGACTGCTGCCCCCAGGGGGAGTAAATGATGGCGATGGCCGTCAGGCCCATGGCCAAACCCATCGGGATACGACGCAAAAACGGATCAGCAATGAACGCTCGAATCGGAGAAGAAGGATGCTCGATCAGCGTGGCGAAGAGGGCGGCCGAGATCATGAAGATCCCGAGACCTGACGCTTCCATCAGATACTCCGGCCAATGCCGTTTCAAGGCATCCAGGAACCGGACCATCGTCATTCTCGCTCAGGCCACCGCCAGCGGCTGGACTGCATAGCGGACCCGTTGCGGTTCTCCTCCCCCGCCCTTCGAGCAGGTCAGGATCTCCTCTTCCAGAATCCCGCACAACCCACACCGCCATGCAACCACCCAGAGCCGATCGTCATCATCGCTCGACTCGTAGGACCACCTTTGCGCCATGGACACCTGACATTGCGTGCAACGCATCGTCGCCTCCCCTCTTGTATAGGACCATCCGTCTCACCGGCCTCAGCCCCTCCCAGAAGACGTGGAGCGCGATTCGGACTGCCAGCGCGTCCACCTGGCGGGCCAGCCACCACCAGCGCCAGTCCCAGTGAATTTGCCGCCTTTGGTTCTCCCACCACCGTCTCACGGACCTGAGCCCTCCGTTACTCCATAGTCGTTAGGGGTGGAAAAGCGTTACAGGGGAAGCGGTGAGACGTAAAACGTAACCCTTCGAGTACCCTCAGGGTCACCCTGAGTCCATCGAAGGGTGAGAGGTGGGAAGGGCCTGACTGGAGTGAGGGCAGGGGGGGTCAGGGAAGGGAGACGGGGTGCGGACCAGAGGTTGTTACCGACCAGGTACGGAGTTGGGCGAGGCCCCGGCCGGCCTGCTCCACGTAATAGGCAGAGTCGGCGTCCTGGGGTCGGCGGAGGATCCGGCGGAACATCTCGTCGGCTAAGGCGATCTGGCCCTTCCCCAACGCAGTTTGGCCGGTATGCAACGCACAGGCCGCGGCCAAGCCCTTGGGGTCCACCGAGAGGCGAACCGGAGGGTCAGCCACCCACCGGGCCAGGGGACCGGTGAGCAGGACCGGCGGCTCCTGCCCTTGGGAGGCAAACTGGGTCAACCGGTCAGCCTCCCGCCTCATGGCTAGTGGATCGGTACTGGTTCGACAATGGGTATAGGCAGTCCACAGCCGGCGGAAAGCGGTTTCCTGATCGTCCTTGGTCTGAGCAATCTGGTGGAGCCCCTGACACCCGGGCAGGACCCACAGCAGGGCCAGCAACCCAAAAATTTTTCCAGACCATTTCCCTGTCATTGCCTAGGTCCTCGAGGCCGCTCGGTGTTGCGACAGGGTCTCCAGGAACCGCGCCGCCAACGCGGTCCAACCGGTCTGATGGCTGGCTCCCACGCCACGACCGCTGTCCCCATGAAAGTATTCGTAGAAGAGCACCAGGTCCCGCCAGTGCGGGTCGTCCGCGTATCGCCGGTCCTCGCCGTGGCATGGCCGTCGCCCCTCCCCGTCCGGCAAAAAGATCCGCGCCAACCGGGTGGCCAGCTCCGCCGCCACCTCCTTCAGGTTCAACATCCGCCCGGAGCCAGTCGGGTATTCGACCTTCAGCGTGTCGCCGTAAAAATAGTGGTACCTTTCCAACGCCTCGACCAAGATATAGTTCACGGGGAACCAAATCGGTCCCCGCCAGTTGGAGTTCCCTCCGAACAGGCCGCTGTTGGATTCCGCCGGCACGTAGTCCACGCGGAACTCCTCCCCATTTGCGCGAAAGACATAGGGTTGCTCATGGTGAATCCGGGAAATCGACCGGATGCCGAAGGGTGAGAGGAATTCATTTTCGTCCAGGAGATAGCGGAGCACGCGGACCAGGCGATCGCGGGACGGAATGGCCAGCAAGCGGTGACCCTGGCCCGTCATGCAGGCCGGGCCGTGCTCGGCGTGCCGGGGATCCAGACAGGACACGTGCCGGGCCAGCTCATGACGGTTGGTCAGGAACCACTTCAGTCGCTTGTAGAAGCCGGGCAGCTTGCCGATCACGTCGGCCTCCAGGACTTGGACGGCATAGAGGGGAATCAACCCGACCATGGAGCGGATCTTCAGGGGGATCTGCCTCCCGTCCACGTGGAGCTGGTCATAGTAGAAGCCATCGGCCTCGTCCCACAGCCCCGTCCCGCCCAGCGAATTCATCGCGTCCACGATCGCGATGAAGTGCTCGAAGAACTTGGACGCCACGTCCTCATAGGCCGGATCCTCGCTTGCCAGCTCCAGGGCCATGGCGAGCATGGTGGAACAGTAGAAGGCCATCCACGCGGTGCCGTCGGCCTGCTCGAGGTGACCGCCGGTGGGCAGCGGCCGGGAGCGGTCGAAGACCCCGATGTTGTCCAATCCGAGAAAGCCCCCGGAAAACAGGTGCCGGCCCTCGACATCCTTCCGGTTCACCCACCATGTGAAATTGATCAGCAGCTTCTGAAACACGCTGGCCAGGAATCGCCGGTCCCGTTTCCCTCGCGGGCCGGTCATCTTGTACACCCGCCAGGCGGCCCAGGCATGGACCGGCGGATTGACGTCGCCGAAGGCGAACTCATAGGCCGGGATCTGCCCGTTGGGATGCATGTACCACTCGCGCAGAAAGAGGGTCAGTTGCTCCTTGGCGAACGTGGGGTCCACCTTCGCAAAAGGAATCATGTGGAAGGCCAGGTCCCACGCCGCATACCAGGGATATTCCCACTTGTCCGGCATCGAAATGACGTCCCGGTTGTAGAGATGTCCCCAGTCCGCGTTGCGGCCCCACCGCCGTTCCGGGGGCGGTGCGGGCTGGGTGGGATCGCCCTCCAGCCAATCTTTGACCGAGTAATGAAAGAATTGCTTGCTCCACAGCAGCCCCGCATAGGCCTGACGCATGACGCGTCGTTCCTCCTCCGTCAAATTGGTCGGTAGGCGGTTGGCGTAAAACTCGTCTGCCTCCTGCCGGCGCTGCGTGAAGAGCCGGTCGAATTCCGGACC
>JBFFYZ010000142.1:0-5687 GCA_041568895.1 Nitrospiraceae bacterium | reverse complement strand
CCTGCTGCTCCCCTGACCCAGCGTGCCGGTTCATTTAAACATTCCGCCGAAGTCCGTGGTGGTTGAGACCGGCGCAGTGGGGGACGTGGTGATGGCAGGCGGAACGGCATCAGGCGGGCACGGCCCAGCCGGGAAGGGATTGAGGGGATTCACACTGGAGAAGCACGGTTGGTTGTCTGAGGGAGCCGCCACGGGCGAAGGACCCGGATTCGCGGTTTCGGATTGATCGGCCGTGGGGCCCTGCTCCGAGGCAGGCACCACCGCTTGAGTGAAGTCCGGCGCCGGTGGAGGTTCGAAGGGAACTCCCGATGGCCCCGAGGACATTTCCTGGGAGGGCCCCGTTGGGCTTTCAGAGAGGGGGGCGAGCGGAACGGCCGGCGATGGCGAGGAGGGTTTGACCTCCAACACCTTACAGTTCCGGAGCTGGGCCGGGCTATCCGAAAAGACGGTGGCGCCCGCCCCATCCACACACTGATAGAGAATGGACCACGCCTCCATCGGTATCAGCAGCGGAATCACCAGGCTTAACATCCCCCCTAATCGCATCAGCTGACAACCGAACCTGGGCATGCCGGTCCCTCGTCCACTCTACAGTTTGGGATTGCCTCCGCCCTCTTTGACCAATAACAGCGTGGATTCCAAATTCGTGTTGATCTCCCGCAATTTAACGGAGGTGGCATCGATGGCCGCAACCGTGATGCCCCCCTCCACGGCTTCCCCCATGCCCACGATAAAAATCTCCCGCCCTTTGCCCAGGAAGGCCCGCTGCTGTCCCCCCTGGGTCAGGTAGCCGAGAAACCGGTATTGCGCCATCATTTGACGGGCTTTCTGCCGAGCCAGCTCTTCCGGGGACGGCGGCGGCGGAGGGGGTGGCGGCGGTGGTACCGCAGCGACCATGGGAACGGGATCAGGGGGCTTGGGTGGCACGACCGGCTTGGGGCGGGCGAGAGCGAGCTTTCTTCTGGCGGCCTGCTCTTGATCTTCCAAGGTCGCAAAGATGTTTTTGGGGGTCGTAAAGGGCCTCTGCCGGGCCCCGCCTTGGAGCGGCTGCACGATGGCTCCGAACAGGCCGTCTCCTCGCGTGCTTTCAGGCGCCGCAGTCATTCCGGACTTGTACGTGAGCGGGACCCGTTGCGGTTCGGTCTGGTCGAGGAGCCTCAGTGCCAGTAGCACCGCCCACACGAGCCCCAGGCCGACAGCCAGCCCCAATGTCCTGCGATCAGTCACGTGGTTTCTCCCGAGGGTGCCGGACCGGGCCTCAGAAAAGTCACTACCTTGACCGAGAACTGCACCAATGTTGAGGCATTGCGGCCTTTTCCAGAATGCCGGCCGGTGGCCCGTGCAGCATCGAGGCTTTCAATGTAGAGATAAGAGCCGCTGGTCTCGAGGCTGTGAATAAAACGCCGAATGGCGGCATACTCCCCTATCGCTCGAAATGACAGAGACCCTTTGAGCGGGAGGCCTCTCTCCAAGTCCTGAAGGGCATAGGTCATGCCTGGGACTTCCACCTGGTTGGCCTTGGCCAGTTCCGCGATCGCCGCTGCAAGATTGGTAAAGTCCTTGCGAACTGGCAGCTGCGTCCAAACCTCTTCGAGGTGTTCCTGTGTACTGCGCGCCGCATGAACCCGTCTCTCCGTTTGATGCGCCCCGTCAAAGCCCGTTTGGGCCTGAGCCAGCCGCTCTTTCGCCGGCACCAGGACCAACTGCCATACCCCGACCGCCACGCCCAGGGCCAAGACAGTTATCAGGACTAAGGGCTGCAAATGCTGAGCGGCTCGGGTAACCGTTAATGATGTCCCTATTTGGAGACCTAGCATAGTCGGCCCAGATCCTTTTCAGCGTTCTGGTTCAAGAGGCTCCCAGTTTCTCACATGGCCGGGTGGTAGGCCGCCGACAACGAGAAGGAGACAATCGTGGCAGGATCCTTCCTGCCACCGTCGCCGGATACCGGCGTGGAGTCTCCTTGGATCTGGTGTTGGGCCAGCATCACGTTGCGGAAGGAGGGATGCCCCTCCAGCTCATTGACCAGCGCCGTCAGATCCTGGAGGGTCCTGGCCGCCCCCTGCAGGGTGATGGTGGAGTCTTTGAAGTTCAAATGGACCGACCCGAGGGATACACGTTTCGGGATGGCCTCCTCCAGATCCGACAGCAGCCTCGTCCAGGAGAACGCCTGCTTGGCCAGAACCTGATTCGCGAAGGACACCTCGCGGCCCAGATCCTGGAGACGTTCTTCCGTCAACTGGATCCCGGCCACGGACGCCTCGGCCTTGAACGCCTGAGTGCGGTCGATCACCCGCGCCGTGGCATCTTCGTAATGGCGCGCGGCTTGTTCCAGCTCCTGAGTTTTCATCCAGGACCAGCCGGCAAACAGCAGGGCACCGAGGGTCAGGCAGACCAAGGCCCCTTGCACCAATCGCAGAGATTGGAAGCCGGAAGCACCCAATGGAATATGCAACGCGGGAATTTTCATCGGCCCTCTAGGTTTGAATACCACCCGCGACGACACTGGCCACCGCCGGAAGAGCACTCCAGGGCGGATCGGGAATCGGGGCGGACCAGGACACCTTCAGATCACTCCAATCCAGGTATTTGATGGATACCGAGTGGGCGGGACCGGCTGAGGTCGGCAGGAACTCATGACCGTCTGGTTGGTCTTGGACGCCTAAAGCGCCTATCCCCTGCCTGCCAGGCTGGAGATCCGATGGATCGCCGGCGGCACCTTCCACCGGGCTCGAGTCGGTACCTCCCGGAAACCCAGAACGATCCATCCGCTCGGAATCAGCCTCTGTCTCTTGGGTGATTCTCACCGGGCCCAGTTCTTGTCGCGCTTCCGGCATCATGGGAGAGTCCTCACCCCGGCAACCTGATTCCGGGTCTCCAATGATAAACAAGGGCCGTAACTGATCTTCTCCCTGTGGGCGGAGCTGAGCATCCCGATCGTTAAAGAACTGGATGGTCGCGAGGACTTCCTGGGATAAGGACGCCTTCCGCCGGAGAGGTTTGATTCGGCAAAAGGCTGGGGCTCCCTCCCGAAGGGCCAAGAGGGTAAAGTTTTCTTCGGCCAGACTCAGGAAGTACATCGTTTGGGTGTTGCCGGGTCTGCTCGTGCCGGCGCTCTGCGTCGCTTTCGCCAACACCCCTCGGCAAAGATCGAACACCAAGAGGCTGTGTAATCCAATTGAGACCGGCAACAATCCGGACAAGGCGCAAGCTTCTTCCATCTGAGTCAGGGTGTCTTTCCGCAAAACCAGGCACAGCACCTGGACCGGTTGCCCAGCAGATTTGCGAGGGTGGCCCGCCGTTCCCGGGGAAGTCCCGGGAACTCGATACGCCCGATGGACCAGCGTGGTCTCCGTCGGCGGCAGCAGGCACTCTTTGTTGAGACGCCAGCGCAGCAAGGCCTCGCGCTCCGCGGGCTTATGGGGCCAAGATTCAAATTCGAAGAGGACGACTTTTGCACAGAGATCCGGCACACTCAGAGCCACGGGCAATCCCCTGGCTGTGCCTCCTCGCTCACCGAGCAACCGGCTCAACTCCTGACCCAAGGCGGGAACGTCGGCAATAGATCGCGCGGCGACGGACGGCTGGACCAGGCCTGCCGGGAGCGCCCGCGTCCATACCCGGCGCACTCGGGAACTCCCCCACCCCCTCCGCAGGTCGACCAGGGTGAGGCCTCGCGCGCTGAGACTCAAGCCATAGCGCGGCTGAATAATCGGAAACAAGGTCATGCGGCTTGCTCGATAAAAGTGACCCGGTTGATCTCCTTAATCGTGGTCTCGCCCCGGAGAACCTTTTCCACCGCGGCCTCTCGCAACGTAGTCAACCCTTCGGAAATCGCGAGACGGCGAATCTCGGACGTCGGTTTCCGATCCAGGATCATCTCCTTGATGGGGTCCGTCAGCTCAAGAAACTCGGTAATGGCGGAACGACCACGATAGCCCAACCCGTTGCACTCCATGCAGCCTTTTCCCTGGTGAAGCGGGCGGTCCTTCACCATGTCATAGGAAAGCCCGGACTCCTCGCACAGAACGCGGTCGGCGACCACCGGGACCTTGCAGGCGGGGCAGATTGCCCGGACCAGGCGTTGAGCCAAGATACAGTTCAGAGCGGACACGAAGTTGTAGGGTTCGATACCCATATTGACAAACCGGCCGATGACGTCGAACGCATTGTTGGCGTGGACGGTGGTGAAGACCAGGTGTCCGGTGAGCGCCGATTGAATGGCGATCTGGGCCGTTTCGGCGTCCCGGATCTCCCCCACCATGATTTTGTCCGGATCGTGACGCAGGATCGACCGGAGGCCTCGGGCAAAGGTCAGGCCTTTTTTTTCGTTCACAGGAATTTGGACCACGCCGCGAAGCTGGTATTCGACCGGGTCCTCGATCGTGATGATCTTGTTCTCCTGGCTGTCGATTTCGCTGATCGCGGAGTACAGGGTGGTCGTTTTTCCACTGCCGGTCGGGCCGGTCACCAGCACCATGCCGTAGGGCTCGGTAATGGCGCGACGAAATCGCCGGAGATCTTCGGGATTAAATCCCAGAACGTCAAGATTCAACGTTTTCATCCCCTTGGCGATGTCTTCCTTCTCAAGGATCCGGATCACCACAGATTCGCCATACGCGCGGGGCAGGATGGAGACCCGGAAATCCACCTTTCGCTGCTCTAAACGAAGCTTAAAGCGCCCGTCTTGTGGAACACGGTGCTCGGCAATATCCAGTTCCGACATGACCTTCAATCGGGAAATTAACGGCGCGTGGAACTTGACGTCCAGCGGCTCCATCGCCGGATAGAGGATGCCGTCGATCCGATACTTGATCTCCACCGCGCGTTCAGTGGTCTCGATGTGAATATCACTGGCCCGTTTCTGCAAGGCGCTCAAAATCATCGTATCGACCAGCTTCACGACGGGGCTCTGGTCCTGGGCGATCTTCTCGACGGAAAGAACCTCGTCCCCATGCTCGTTTTCACGAATCAGCACCGGCCGAAATTCCGCCTTGATCCGGGTGATGACCTGGCTGTTTCCCTCGGTTTGCTTGAGGGATTCAAGGATGGCGGAACGGGTCGAGACCACGAGGTGCAACTCCCGCCCAATGAGCAGCTCCAACTCATCGATGGCGGCCAAGTCTTGGGGATCGGCCAGGGCGATCGTCATTTGTCCAGGTTGTTCTTCCAGCGGCACAAACCCGAACCGGTGCATCCAATCAACCGGAACGACCTTGAAGAATTCGGGGTCCACCCGATAATCGGCCAGTTGGTTAAACGGCAAGCCATACTGCTCCGCCACGATCTCGCCGACTTGGCGCTCGGACAACAGACTCTGTTCCACCAGGTAGGCCCGCAAGGACCGATTGGTTCGAGCCGCCTCCTCCACGTACGTGGCCAGCTGTTCTGACTTGAACAGGTTGCGCTTTGCCAGAATCTCTTGCAGAGAAACCTGCCTCACCGGAGCCGCCATCGTTTCACCCCCACCCGACGGTAGTCGTTAATTCTCACTCGTTACTCGTCACCCGTCACTCCTCACTCGTCCCTGGACTCAGTCCTCAGTCCTCAGCACTATTTTCAAAGATCACACCGTGCCCGCGACTTGAAAGATGGGCAAATACATCACAATCACGATCCCCCCGACGATAATGCCCATCACCAACAACAGCAACGGCTCAATCCAGGTCGTGACCTGACTGAGGCGG
>JBFFYZ010000141.1:0-5709 GCA_041568895.1 Nitrospiraceae bacterium | reverse complement strand
CCCTTGAGAGATCTGCGTGACTGTTTCGCTCGCACAGGCCAGGGCCAAATACAACAGATAGGCCCAGTACGCCCACCGGCGCCGCCCAAGAAATCCCATCCCAATGATCCAGTGAATAATTGGATGCTGGAATTTCACCGCCTGGCCAAGTAACCCCGGGAAGGTCTGGCCAAACATCACGAGGGCATAGTCTGGATAGGCCAGGATCCAGAAAAAATCCACGACCCCGGACGCCAGAAAAAGGATTCCCAACGCTTGGATGTCGATTCCCCGAGCCCACCAATATCGAACAGGTGCGGAGAGGTCCTGTCGGAAGCCTTTTTCTACTGGTCCCATACCCCTATTAGTGCCATTTTTCATTCATTTTGGTTTAATACCTTGCGAAAAATACTCTAAAAGTAGATAATTTTCAATAACTTATATATTTGTCAAATGTGTGTCACAATTTTTTTATTTTAACTATTGACAGATTGGACATAATAAGCTAAAAGTTAGGACATGCTTGAGACAAAGAACCGGGCAGCAACATCTCAGTCAAAAAGCCTAGCCAGGAATCCGACGATTTCCTGCTCCAACGGCATCCACAGTGGGGCCTTCTTCCCCATTCGTTGGTTTCGCGGTGGGGCAAGGCTCACCAGCTCGAAAAATGAGATGCGCAATATCAAGGGCTTAAACATGGAACAAGAGTTGCTGAACTCTGGACAAGCAGCCAAGGAGGATGCCATGGCCCAATCGACTGCTCATTTTTTGAAGGAACCAGCTGCCAGGACTCCTTTTCAGGAGAGCACCGTCCAGAAGGTCTCCGGCAGCATGGCCTGCGGACGATGCGGCGGATTGATCGTCCACGACTTTTTTCTGGACCTTCTGGATGACACCGGGCACTTCGAATTCCAGGGGACTCGCTGTGTGCAATGCGGGGATCTCACGGACCCCGTCATTCTCCAAAATCGGGCGAGGCAGAGCAGAGCCGTGGAAGCCCAGCGGCTGCGAGAGGAACACAACTCGGGCCGCCAACAAGGGGCCCACAACCATCAGAATCCGGCATGATGCCGGGATCACCAGTGAAGGAGGACGTCATGAGTAGGGTAGTCACTGTTCGACAAGCGATGGTCATCATCGCCCTCAGTCTCGGGTTCGGGTTGGCCGGCTTTGGCCAGGCAACCGCGAGCGACAAGAGCATGGTGCTCATTCCCAAAGGGGAATTCACCATGGGCAGCCACCATCATAGTGATGAAACCATGCACAAGGTGGTGCTCGATGCCTATTACATCGACAAGTACGAAGTCTCCAACAAAGATTATGGGGATTTCATGAAGGCCACGAACCATCCGGCCCCGGCCTATTGGGATGATCCGCGGTTGAACAAGTCCAATCAGCCGGTCGTCGGCGTGAACTGGTTTGACGCCACCGCCTACTGTGAATGGAAGGGAGCCCGACTCCCCACCGAGGCGGAATGGGAGCGTGCGGCTAAAGGCCCGAAGGAATACGACTATCCCTGGGGCAACACGTTCGATGCGAAAAAGGCCAATTTTGGCCAGAACGTCGGCGCCACGGTCCCGGTCGATTCTCATTCCGAAGGCGCCAGCGGGTTCGGTCTCCATCACATGGCCGGAAACGTCTTCGAATGGGTTTCGGACTGGTATGACCCAGACTACTACAAGACCAGCCCGGCGTTGAATCCGCAAGGCCCCCCGAAGGGTTACAACTTCGCCAATCAGGGCCAGGTGAAATCCCTGAAGGGCGGATCGTGGCTGGCCCCCCAAACCTCCTTGCACGGCAGCCACCGCTTTTGGAACCAGCCGGCCAACAACTCCTACGGCGTCGGCTTGGGGTTCCGCTGCGCCAAGTCGGCAGCCGGTGAGGGCCTGAAGGCCAGCCGGGATGCCTACATCCAGGCGCTGATCAGCATGGGGGCCGAGAAGAACAAGGAAGCCTTGACCTCCATCAATATGGCCCTGCAGGGTGATCCCAAGAATCAGGAGTACCTGCAGATTCGGGAGCTCATCCAGAAATCCCTGAAATAGCCAACTCACCATTCGGCACGAGGGAGGAGGTCGTTTCTCCTCCCTCGCCAAACGGACTTATTTCAAACCTGCGAAGGGAGTCACGCAATGATATTGGCGAGAACCATCACGCGTACAGTCGCTGCGACCACCCTGGGCCTTGCCATGCTGACCTTCAGCATGAGCGTGCTCCCGGCCCAGGGTCAGGAGACAGAGACACCCATCCCGGACAAAATGGTCTATATCGATTTCGGGCCTTTTATCATGGGGCTGAACAAAAGCCCCGAAGACCGGAAAGCCACGGCGAAAACCACGAAAAAAGACCAGACCCTGTACGAAAGACGGATGAGCATGCCGTGGTCGGCCGAAGCGTTTCATGACGAGCAACCCGCCCGCCTTACGGTGTTAGACCCCTACTACATCGACAGGTACGAAGTGTCCAATCAAGACTATGCCGAATTCATGAAAAGTACGAACAGTGCCGCGCCGGCCTATTGGGATGACCCCCGTTTGACCAACCCCAAGCAGCCGGTGGTGGGTGTCAACTGGTTCGAGGCCAAAGCCTTCTGCGAATGGAGCGGCAAGAGACTTCCCACCGAAGCGGAATGGGAAAAGGCCGCGCGGGGCCCCCTCGCCAACCGATATCCCTGGGGGGATCAGCTGGATCCCGCCAAAGCCAATTACGGGAAAAACCACAAGGCGACGGTGCCGGTGGATGCCAACCCGGAGGGAGCCAGTTATTATGGCGTCTATCACATGGCCGGGAACGTGTTCGAGTGGGTGGCGGATTGGTACGATCCTACCTATTATCAGAAGACCTCTCAGGTGTTGAATCCGACCGGTCCGGCCGAACCGGTCTGGTTGGGCGGAACCGGGACCTTCGTAGACCGGTTGACGGTCGGCGAGAAGCGGGTCATCCGGGGCGGATCCTGGATCGCCGCCGCCTCCTCCATCACCACCACGCATCGTTTTTGGAACGATCCCATGAACAACAGTTACGGCGTCGGGCTTGGATTCCGCTGCGCGATGGATGCTCCGAACACGCTGCAAGAGGAGATCCGGGCCGCTTCGATCGCCGCCTACGTCAGCATGGGCAAGGAGCAGTATGCCGAAGCCAAGGCCCATGTCGAGCGGGCCCTCAAGCTGAGCCCAGCCAATGAGGATCTCCGCCAACTCATGGATTTGATTAAGGCCACCATGAAGAAGAGTCCGTCACGATCATAAGATCAAACCGGGATGACCGGCCGCTGGGAGCCCCGGTCCGACAGGACCATCAGGGGAAAAACAGGACAGGGAGGAAGCCACATGAGACAGACAGTGAAACCGCATGACCGATGGGGCGGGGAACAGATCCGGCCCTTCTTTTCGGTCTTGATCATCCTGTCACTCTTGCTTCTTCCCTCGTTCATCCTGATGGGACCAGCCTGGGCCCCACAGGCCCTGGCGGACCCGATCGATCCCAGCCTGGCCCCGGATCCGGAAGCCCAAAAGCTGGTCCACAAGGCCAACCATGCGGTGGAGAGCGCCTGGGAAGCCTTTCACCAGGCGGCTCTCGGCGGCACGCTGGTCTCGCCGGCGGTCCAAAGCCAGATCGAACAGGATCTTCGCGAGGCGCGGACGCTGTTGGTGCAGGCCCAGGATGCCGCCGACCAGGGTCGTGGCGACGATCTGCAGAGGTTGCTCCAACAGATCACGGACCTTACGACAAGAATAGTGAAAGCCAGTCAGGAGCCGAAGCCATGACGGGACGAGGACGACATTGCCTGCAAGGCCGGTCATTGAGTCTGTGGTTGATTGCAGCCGGCCTCTGTATAATTTTTCTGGACCTCATGCCCGCCCCTTCCCATGCCGGGGAGCCGGAGCGCGACCCCGTCGCGATGGTGGTGGTGCCGGCCGGTCCCTTTGTATTTGGCAGCGCCGAGAACCAAGGGAGGCCGGATGAGCGGCCCCAGCGCACCGTGCACCTGGACGCCTTTGCCATTGATCAGGTGGAGGTGACCAACGACCGGTATTTGGTTTTTCTCAGGGCCACCGGCCGCAAGGCCCCGTTGAACGTGTACGGCGATGCCCCCCTGTTACAGGAACCCGGTATCGGGAACCTTCCGGTCGTCCAGGTCACCTGGCACGATGCGGCGGATTATTGTCACTGGGTGGGCAAACGGTTGCCCACTGAAGCGGAGTGGGAAAAGGCCGCCCGGGGCCCCGACGGACGCGAATATCCTTGGGGGAACCAGGCGCCCGGCCCCCAGCATGCCAACTTCGATCGGGACTGGGACGGCAAGGCCACGCTCAGGCCGGTCGGCACGACGCCGGGCGGGCGCTCGGCCTACGGGGTGGACGACATGTCCGGCAACGCCCGGGAGTGGATTCAGGACTGGTATGCACCGGATGCCTACAGCCGGACAGCCGTTAAAAATCCGCAGGGCCCCGAAAGCGGGTTGTTGAAAGTGATCCGGGGGGGATCCTGGCACAGCCCCCTCGCGGACATCCGCGCCGCGGCACGAGGCAAAGGCGGCTTTGCCTTGAAAACCCACGGGACGGGCTTCCGGTGCGCGCGCGACGAGACACCCCAGCCATCGTATACCGGGCACAGGGGGAGGACACCATGAAAGTCGTCATTGCCGGAGGAACCGGGTTTATCGGCCGGTCCTTGTGCCGGACACTGGCCCAGCACAACCATCAGGTCACCGTCCTCACCCGACATCCCCAGCAGGCGGGAGCCCGTCTGGGCCAGGCAGTCACCACGATCGGCTGGGACGGATTTTCCCGCGGAGCCTGGGAACGGACACTCGAAGGCGCGGATGCCGTGATCAACCTGGCCGGCGAGTCGATCGCCGATGCGCGCTGGACCGCTGACCGAAAAGAAGCCATCCGCAACAGCCGCATCGGCTCCACCAGGATCTTGATCCACGCGATCGCGACCCTTTCCAAACGTCCTCGAGCCTTGGTCAATGCCTCCGCCATCGGCTATTACGGAATCTCCGGTGACCGGCCCCTGACGGAGGACAGCCCACCAGGGTCCGGCTTTTTGGCCGATCTCTGCGTGGCGTGGGAGGAAGAAGCCGTGCAGGCGGAAGCCCTGGGCCTGCGGGTGGTGCGCCTGAGAACCGGCATGGTCCTCGGCGAGGACGGCGGCGCCCTGCCCCGGATGCTCCCGCCGTTCCGGATGTTCCTGGGCGGGCCCATCTCACCGGGCAGCCAGTGGGTCTCCTGGATTCACCACGCGGATTTGGCGGGTATCATCGAGTGGGCGCTCGTCACGGAGCAGGTGCGCGGCCCGGTCAACGGCGTCGCCCCCGAAGCACTGACCATGCGTGAGTTCTGCCGGACGTTGGGCAAGGTCCTCGGCCGTCCCTCCTGGCTGCCGGTCCCGGCGTTTGTCTTGAACCTTGCGCTGGGTGAATTGGCCACGTTATTGACCACCGGCCAGCGGATCGAGCCGGCGGTCGCGCTGCGCGGAGGCTACAAATTCCGATACCCGACGCTGGGGGCGGCCCTCGCCGAGATCTTGAAGGCTCCTTCCCGAACCGGTCATCAGGTCGGAGCCGCGGTCTAGCCCGCACGATTCACAGACGGATTTCCTCAGCCGACCACGCCTGCCATAGGAGGACGACATGGATGGAACCAGCGCAACGAGGCGATTCCCACAGAGCGTGGCCTCAGGCATCATGCTGACCTTGCTCGTCTTCCTCTTAGGAGTCCCTGG
>JBFFYZ010000140.1:0-5730 GCA_041568895.1 Nitrospiraceae bacterium | reverse complement strand
TCAAGGGTTTCAGGATTGTCTTTTTTATGAACACGCCATCACTGGACCGGATAAAACAAGAATTCTGGATTACGGTCGCCGCTTTCCGTGAAGTAGTGCTGACGGTGGCGGAGCGGGTCAATCGCCGGGTTCAGATCATGCGCCTCCATTGGCAGATAGTAGAACTCACCTCTCGGATGGAGGCGATTTTCCAGCAAGTGGGGGGCCGCCTCACGGATCTGACTGCCAAGGACAATGATAAACCGGCCAAGCCGCAGGATCCCGCCCTCATGGAAGCGATCCTGCAAGAGGCGACTCCTCGCCTGGGCCAACTCCGGGACGAGTTAACCCAGGTCACGGTCCGGATGCGTGACCTGGAAATCGATACCCTGGCCGAGGATTTGTTGAAGTTTCAGCAGGACCTGGCCAGCCGATCGAGTACCGTTGAACGGGTGGCCGTAGCGCGGGGGGCTCCGGTGATCGGGCAATCCGTCCCTCAGTTGGGACTCTCCCCACCGGTCCGGGTGGCAGCCCTATTTCGCGGCACCACGGCGCTGACCGTGAACGGGCACAGTACCCTGAAGGCCGGAGACGTGGTCGTCTTGGTCGGACCGCGCACCGAAGTGAAGCAAGCAGCCAGTTGGTTTACGGAAGGCCACCCCGTCTCTGCCTGATCAGCGGGGGGTTTTCGTGACTTTCGGTTACAAACTCCTGGAATAAAAACAAATTTCAGTATATCTGGCAAGGCCTTATGACTTGTTTCTCAAGTAATAAAGGAGGGATCATGGCAAAGTGTTGGCTCCGATCGACGGTCGTCCTCGTGGGAATCCTCTGGTCATGGGGGACGATCCCAGGCTCCATGGGGATTCCAGCTGCCGGGGCCGAGTCCGCCGGCCTGAAGATGTTGGAAGACCTTCAGACCGTCATTACCGAGCTCGCTGAACGGGTCCAGCCTTCGGTGGTCAACGTGCTCCCCGTCCAGGGGAACGCCCGGCCTAAGGTGTTTCCCCGCGAACGGCTTCCCAACACCCCTGGATCGGGATCGGGCGTCATTATCGATGCGGCGGGCCATATCATCACCAATAACCATGTCGTCGGTGATGCCACTGAGGTGGAGGTGCGCCTCTCGGATAAAAGCAAATTCACGGCCCAGGTGGTCGGGAAAGACCCGGACACCGATTTGGCCGTGTTGAAAATCAAGTCGGATCGTCCCTTTCCGAACGCCAAGTTGGGGGATTCCGCATCGGTCAAGGTCGGCCAATGGGTTCTCGCCGTGGGTAACCCGTTTGGCCTGGACCGCACGGTCACCCTGGGCGTGGTCAGCGGAATCGGCCGGGAGAACATGAACCTGTCCCGCTACGAGAACTTCATCCAGACCGATGCGTCCATCAATCCGGGAAACTCGGGCGGGCCGCTGTTCAACATGCATGGGGAGGTCGTCGGGATCAATACGGCCATCATCAATTTCGCCCAGGGTATCGGCTTTGCCATCCCCTCCAACATGGCCAAGCAAGTGGTCGGACAATTGATTGCGAACGGTAAGGTGGTCCGCGGGTGGCTGGGCGTGGGCATTCAACCCTTGACGGCCGAATTGGCGACCAAGTTCGGCGTCAGCGAAAGCGAAGGGGTGCTGGTCAACGAGGTGTTCGACAAGGATCCGGCCGCCAAGGCGGGCATCCAACCGGGGGACATCATCACCAAGGTTGACGGCAAGACCGTGGATACGCCGAACAGGCTCTCCCGGCTCATCGCCTCGATCGAGCCGGGCATCAACGCCACGGTGGAAATCCTCCGCGACGGCAAACGTCAAACTCTTTCCGTGGCCCTGACCGCACGTCAGGAAACCCCCATTGTGGCGTCGCTCCCGCCTTCCCGCGCGGACGTGAAGCTGGGCATTGATGTCCAGGATTTGAGTCCCGAACTGGCCGAGAAGTTTAAGCTGAAGGACACGAAGGGGGTGTTGATCGCCAAGGTGGATCCGGGCAGCATTGCCCAGACCGAAGGACTCCGGGAAGGAGATTTGATCAAAGAGGTGAACCGGGCGGACGTGAACTCGGTGAAGGAGTTTTCCGACGCCGTGGGTAAAGTCAAGCCGGGCGAGACGATCCTCTTGCGGGTGGTGCGCGAGACCCGCGCCTTTTACGTGGTGCTCAAGACCTCGGAGTAGGCCTCCGGAGAATCAGTGGGCGACCGCCTGCTTGCCGGCTTTCTGCTCCTCCATGATTCGGGTGGCGAGGTCCCGGGGGACTTCCTCATAGGAGGCAAACTCCATCGTATAGGTGCCGCGGCCTCCGGTGATGGACGTCAGCGAGGGCGCATACTTGAGCATCTCGGCCAAGGGGACTAAGGCATTGACCGTCTGGGTACTCCCCTTCGAGGCGATGCCCAGGATGCGGCCCCGGCGGGAATTCAGGTCGCCGATCACCGCGCCGACCAGCTGGTCCGGCGTAGACACCTCCACGTTCATGATCGGCTCCAGTAGCACGGGGTTGGCTTGCTCCATGGCTTTCTTGAAAGCCATGGACGCCGCGATTTTGAAGGACATTTCCGAAGAATCCACGGTGTGATAGGACCCGTCATAGACGGTGACGTGCACGTCCACCACGGGGAATCCCGCCAGAATTCCGCTCTGCATTGCCTCGATGACTCCCTTTTCCACCGCCGGGATGAAATTCCTGGGGATGGCCCCGCCCACGATCTTGTTCGCGAACGCGTAGCCCTTTCCCCGATGCACCGGATCGACCTGGAGCCAACAATCGCCGAACTGGCCGTGCCCGCCGGTCTGCTTCTTATATTTGCCTTGGGCTTGGGCCATTTTCCTGATGGTCTCCTTATACGGGACCTTCGGGGTGTGGACGACCACTTCCACCCCATATTTCCGGCGAAGTTTCTCGAAGGTGAGGTCGATGTGGATCTGCCCCATCCCGCTGAGAATCATTTCCTTTGTCTCGTTGTTCCGGACAAACTCGAGCGTCGGATCCTCTTCCACGAGTTTATGCAATCCGAGGCTGACCTTTTCGACGTCGGCCTTGGATTTGGGCTCCAGGGCGAAGGACATGACCGGCCGCGCCAGATGCACGGCGGCATACTGGATGGGATGATGGTCGTGGCAGATCGTATCCCCTGTCTGAGTGTCCTTGAGCTTGCCGATCGCGATGATGTCCCCGGCCGAGGCGGAGGGCACGGACGTGTACTTTTTCCCCAGGATGGTGAACAAATGCCCGCCCTTTTCCTTGACCTGCCTGGTGGCATTGAAAAAGGGCGTGTCGGCCTCGAGGGTCCCGGACAGGACGCGGACATAGCTCAAGCGCCCGACAAAGGGATCGATGATCGTCTTGAACACGAACCCCGAAAACGGATCGGAGGGAGTGGGCTGCCGGACGGCCGCCTCGCCGGTGTTGGGATGGGTCCCCTCCAGCGGCATCACCGCCGCCCGGTCTGCGGGAGATGGGAGGAACTCTACTATCGCATCGAGCAAGGCGCTGGTTCCGACGTTGCGCAGGGCGGAGCCGCAAAGGACGGGAACGAAGGCCTGGGAAAGGGTTCCCGATTTGAGCCCTTTTCGGACCTCGTCCGCCTGAAGGTCCCCTTCGGCCAGGTACTTTTCCACCAACTGGTCATCGGTCTCGGCCACCCCTTCCACCAGTTTTTTCCGCGCCTGGTCCGCCGCTGCCGCCAAGTCTTTGGGTATCTCGCCTTCCTGGATCTTGTGACTGTCGGCGACGGGCCGGATCGCCACCCGCTTGATCAGATCCACGACCCCTTCCAGCTTGGATTCCGCGCCGATCGGAATCGTCACCGGCACGGTCTTGAGCCCCAGGGCTTTCTCGACTTCGGAAATGGCCGGATCAGGGCTGGTCCGTTCTTTGTCCAGGTCGTTGACGAACATCAGGCAGGGAAGCTTCAAGTCGGCTAGGGTGGACCAGATCTTGTCTAATTCCGTTTTCATCCCGGAGCTGGCGCTGATGACGATGACCACGCCGTCCACTCCCCGCAGCGCCATCTGGGCCTCGCCGAGGAAACTCAGGGCTCCCGGGGCGTCAAGGACGTTCAGCGTGGCGCCCTTCCAGTCGAAATGCGCCACTGCGGAACTGATGGAGATTTGCCGGTGGGTTTCTTCCGGCTCAAAGTCCGACACCGTGGTCCCGGCACCCACGGATCCCATGGTGGGGATCACCCCGGCGGAGTACAGAAAGGCTTCGAGGAGGGAGGTTTTTCCCGCTCCCGTGTAAGAGACCAGCGCGACGTTACGAATCCGATCAATGATGGGCTCTTTCATGGCGGTCACCTCATAATGGGACCTATCCTAGGCTTGCGGGCTGGGGGGTGTCAACCCGCCTGCCCGGCCGCTGGAGAAAGGGAGCGCGGAATGGCGCGGATGAAACTCGGCGCCCGCAGAGCCTCGAGCATCTGTTCCCAGAGCTCTTCCGGTTGGGTGGTAAAAATGGCGGCCGGATCTGCCGACAGGGTGGCCCAGGCACCCGCAGCCAGCTCCGATTCCAGTTGCCCGGGAGCCCACCCGGCATGCCCGGCATAGGCCCGGAAGGTTTGCGTCGGCTTCTGCTCCTGGAGGATCTGGGTCAAGGCCTCCACGTTTCCTCCCCAATAAATATGGTCGAGCACCGGTCGGGTATTCGACGGTTGAGCGTCCATCTGGAGGAGCAACAGGATCCCCGTCAATTGGACCGGTCCGCCGGCGTACAACCGGAACGGGGTACCTTGCAATCCCGGGATTTCCGGGAGAGCTTTCGCCAGGGAGACCTCGGTCGGACGGTTCAATACCAGCCCGACCGTGCCCTCCGGTCCATGCTGGCAAATCAGCACCACGGTATGGCTGAAATTCGGGTCATTCATGTGGGGATTGGCAATGAGGAGGACCCCCGCTCCAACCGGCGGGCCAAGGGACACCGGCTGATCCTCAATGGCGGCCACAGCCCCGGGTCCCAGCAGACCTCCGCCGATCAGGAATGCGCTCACTACCAGCAGCCGGACCCGACGGCCACCGCAGGTCACGCCAGTCTTCATACTGCACCGCCTCGCTTTCGCGCCCTTGACCGCACGGACCGTCGTGGGGTGTGCTCCGGAGGACTTCCTACGGCCCCTTGCGTCTCCCCGGCTCCGCTGGAATGCAGCCAGCCCCGATCCGCGAAGCTCACGTAGCGACCATCCCCGAGAATCAGGTGGTCCAACAGGGGAATTCCCAGGACCTCACCGGCCTGAACGAGGCGCGCCGTCAGAGTCCGATCTTCCGCGCTCGGTTCGGGGTCTCCGCTCGGATGGTTGTGGAGGCAAATGACCGCTGCCGCCGATTCCCGCACAGCCTGATTGAACACTTCCCGAGGATGCACAATGTTGAGGGTCAGGCTGCCCTCCGAAACCGTGACATCCCGGATGATGGTGTGTTTGGCGTCCAGGAGGACGAGCTTAAATACTTCATGGCGAAGGTCTCGCAGCAGGGGGCCGTAATGCCGAAACAGGTCCGCGCTGGATCGAATTTTGGTCCCCGTGGAGAGCGGGGCCGCAAGGACCCGCTTCCCCAATTCCATCGCGGCTTGAAGCTGGGCAAACTTGGCCGGACCGAGTCCCGGCACCCGGCACAACTCGTCCAGGCCACGGTTGGCCAATCCCTGCAGTCCCTCCAGATGCTGGAGCAGCTCGACGGCCACCTGGACGGCCGAGGAATCCGGACGCCCCACCCGCAGCAGAATGGCCAACAGTTGGGCATCGGACAGGGCGGCTGGCCCTTCCCGG
>JBFFYZ010000139.1:0-5764 GCA_041568895.1 Nitrospiraceae bacterium | reverse complement strand
TTCCCGGATGCCGTACCGGCGGCTGCGGTCTGCGGAATCGGGGTCGTTCGTGGGAAGGCCGCCTGAGGTGGTCGTCATGGGCTATTCAAAATGCAGGAGGGTATCGGCACAGGGCGTCGGGAAAAGCCGAGGGAAACAGCCAAAAGGACTAGCGTAAAAAAATAAAAATTTCATAATGATAAAAGACATGTTTCAAGTATATCAAACTTTGCCATTCCCTGTCCGGGTTAGCCAGATCTTGGAAACGCGTTGAAAACCACCAAGCGCAGGGCTAGGATAGTTTTTATGGCCGGCGGGGATGCTCATAGGCCTTCCGGAAATTCGGGCACACCGGAAACATCCTTTCTGCGCGGGGTGTTCCAGTTGGCCAGCCGAAAAAGCCCGGATTCTGCCCGCTTTCATCGAACCAGGCCTCCCTTTACCCGGTTGCGGGAGGTTTTGGCCCGCCTAAGGGGCAGTCAGCCTCCAGTCCATCCCGCCCACTGTCAGGATCCCACCTGTCAACAGGCCTTAGGCGAGCATTTTTACCGTCGGGCCGATGGGTTGGCCCTTTGCCCGGCCTGTTTTGGCCGCCGGCGTACTGAAGGGCTGGCCCGGGAAGCGGAAGAATGACCGTGACGGACAGAAGCCGTTGGTTGCATTGGCCGAGACCCTTGCAGTACGCTAGACACGAGGCTTGACAAGGTGTTCCGAGACGGTCTCGCATGCTCGAGACGAGGAGGGACCCGATGTGCCGAAAGATGGTCATGAGCATAGACATGAGATGGAAGACGGGCGGACCGGTCTTGATGGGTCTGAGCTTGCTGGTTTTGGTCTGGATCGGTGGATTGGGGGTGCCGGCGGAGGCCAAGGATCTCATGGTTCCCAAGGAACAGAGTGTCACGGAAATCGAACCTACGCACGCGCCATCGTTTGACGATCAGGTCCGGGGCGTTCCGCAGGCCATGTTCGTCTGGATCAAAATGGCCAAGGGCTATGAAGTCGAGTGGGATAGCTTCGGGCGGCCAGGCTGGTACACCCAGGATCCCCGGCTGAAACCCGTCGAGCCGGGGACGACGGTCTTCACGCCCGACACGGAGGCCGTGTACATCGTGTTCGAGGTCGCCCCGCTCGAAGATCCGGCCCAGTTCAGCGCCCAGTGGTTTCTGACAGATGCCAATGGAAAGGCCTCCGACCAGGCGGTTGGCCGAGATACCCTGGAAGTCCCCGGGCACGAGCGCTACGGATTCCTTCAACTGAAAAAGCCGGAGGGGGGGTGGAAATCCGGAGAGTACCTGGCGGAGATTTTTATCACTCCCCTGGGTCAACAATCGTTCCACGCGGCCAACAAAGTCGGGACGATGCGATTCAAGATTGTTGACAAGGCGGTTCCGGCTTCCGCGCCTGCCGTTCAACGGTAGTCGCAGCCCAACGGGCAGCTTCCAGACGGGCGAAGGCACACCGAGGACGGTTCCTGGGCAGACGACGACCTGTATGCCGATTTATGAGTACGTGACAGACCGGTGTTTGGGGCAGCCTCCCTGTTTGGGACGCAAAGAGGTTCTTCAGGGGATCAACGCCGCCCCGCTGACCTCCTGCCGTGACTGCGGCGCTCCCATTCGGCGAGTGCTGTCCTGCTTTGCGGCCCGGTCCGGGGGCGGGTCCGAAGTCGGCGGGACGTCCGGTCCGGCTCCCACCGGCCTCAACATCACGGGAATTCCCGCGCCCTCGAATCTGTCCGGAATTTCAGGCGGGGAAAGTTCTTGCCCGGGAGGGGATCATCAGCATTAACGTAGATGCTGATCTTGCCCGACAGGGGGAGGCGAAAGAGGCGCGGAGGATGGAGGAGCGATGAAAGAGACGGACCCGGAAAAACTGGCCCTGTTGTACGAACGGTTCAGGGACGTGTGTTTGGTTGAAAAAGAAGTCTGGTATGAAATTTTTATGCCGCGGGACTTTGGGAAGGGGCCGGTCCTCACCCGCGTGCAAGACCGTTACGACGTGGTGATTGACGACAAGGACGTCGAAGCTACATTGGAAGCCAACATTCCGCTCGGCAAACAAGCCCTCGAAGCCGCCATCCAGCAGCACCGAGACCACATCAGCTTTACCAAAAAAACATAGTCGGTGGACGATAGGCTGTGGGCTAGAGGCAAGCCCAAGGGAAAGTGACCAGCACCATTCCCTCTTGCCACTCGTCCCGTGCCCAGAGCCTGCAGTTAATTTGTCGCCAGGGTGCGCTCGATGTCGCGTACGATCTCGTCGGAGAGGGGCTTGGTTCGCGGCGCGTAGCGAGCCACGACCTGACCGGAGCGGTCCACCAGATATTTCTGGAAGTTCCACTCAACCTCGCCCGGGAACGGACTCTGTTCGGTCAGGTAGTGGTAGAGGGGGTGCTTGTCGTTCCCCTTCACGCTGATCTTATGGAAGAGCGGAAAGGTCAGGCTGTACTTCGTGTAGCAAAAGGTCTTGATCTCTTCGCTGGTGCCCGGCTCTTGCCGGCCGAAATTGTTCGCTGGAAAGGCGAGGATCTCCAGCCCCTGTTCCCGATAGCGATCGTAGAGAGTCTGCAACCCTCCGTATTGGGGAGTGTTCCCGCAGAAGCTGGCTGTGTTCACCAGCAGCAGGACCTTCCCCTGGAACTGCCCCAACGAGACGGGCTTCCCATCAATGTCGTCTAGCGTGAAGTCGTAGAGTTTGGTGGAATTGGTTGGCATGCCATCCCTCGCCGGTTTCCCCTGGCCTGCCGGCGCTCCAGAGACCAGATCGGCCGATTTGGCTTCTGCGATGGAGGAATCGGAAGAATACCCGGGGTTGCAGCCCACGAGAATGGCGAGGGCTGCAACCAAGGCCAGAGAAAAATTGGAACGTGTCCGCAACAGACTGACCTCCTTAGAGCCGCTGGATAGCGGCAATGCGCTGTTCAATGGGCGGATGGGTGGCAAACAACCGCAAGAATCCCTTGGATTTCCCGGAGATCTTCATGGTGGCCAGCGCATCCTGCGTGCTGTACTCAATCTGCGCCCGATTGACCCACCGATCGATCCCTTGGAGCGCTCCGATCATCGCTTCCTTGCTGTAGGCCTTGGCGGCGAAGGCGTCCGCCGCAAATTCCCGACGACGGGAGAACCAGGCGATCGGGATCATGGCCAGGAAGGACAGAACGATTTGAAGGAAGATGTACACGCCGAACCCCAGCAAGGCATTGCGCTCGGCCACGTGCCGATACACCCAACGACTGATGAAGTACACGAAGGTATTCATCAGCCCCATCAGCACCGTGGTGGTGAACATGTCCCCGTTATAGACATGGCCCATCTCATGCGCGAGAACCGCCCGGACTTCCTGCTCGTTCAGGTTGTTCAGCAGTCCCGTGGACACGGCGACCATCGAGTTGTTCTTGCTGGGGCCCGTCGCAAAGGCGTTGGGATCAGGGGCCTCATACACCCACACTTCCGGCATCTTAATGCGCAGGCGCTGGGCCAAATCCTGAACCGTTCCGTAGATCACCTGCTCAGCCTGATTCCGTGGCTGGGTGATCTGAGAGCAGTCCAACATCGAGCGCGCCATTTGCTTGGAAAAGGCCAAGCTGATGAACGCGCCGCCAAACCCGATTACGAACGACCACAGCAGGTCCTGCTGGTTGACGGACCCTCGGACGTCGATCCCGAAGGCGGGGAGGACAATGTTGACCAGGACAAAGAACGTGATCGAGAGCGTCACGAAGATCAAAACGTTGGCAATCAGGAGTAACCCGATGCCCTTCAGTTTCCTCATCGAAATCCTCCTTCAGTGGATTCTTACCCGCAGCGTCCTGTTCAGACCGCGTAATGCAGGCGCCTGATCTCGCTTCCGGCAAAGTGGTGTGCGCCGGGGCGATTCAGCGCTTTCTATTATACAAGCCTGTCCAGGGAAAATCATCTGCCGGACCACCATGCCCGTGAAGTTAGAGTCCAGATAAGGCCGTTTTGGCCTCGGTCAAGGCAGGGTTCTGCGCCCCGCCGGGCGGGGTTGACCGGTGTGCGGGCCGGGGAACATTGACGGCTTTTGCCCCTTCTGATACAGGTACTTCTCACTGCCTGACTACTGAACAGAACTATGGTACCTCGCCGTCTTTCAGCGTTGCTCGGAGCTTGTTTTCTCGGCCTGACCTCCTTTGGCTGGCCCGGACTTCCGGTTACTGCGGCGAAAAGCGACGAGGGGCCCGCGCCGGTCCTGCTGGAGGTGGGTCCGAATGGGGTACAGCGAGCCGAGGTGATTCTGGACAGCTATTCGTATACGCCCAACCACTTGATCGTGCAGGCGGGAAAGCCGGTGGAACTGACGCTGGTGAGCGTCACATTCCTCACCCCACACAACTTCATTCTGGACGCCCCCGAGGCCGGATTCAAAATCGACCTGGATGTCGGGGCGGGGAAACGGCTCACCGTCCGCTTCACCCCTGCACAGCCTGGAACATTCCCGTTTTACTGCGACAAAAAATTACTCTTTTTCCCGAGCCACCGGGAAGAAGGCATGGAAGGCCTCTTGGAAGTCCGGTAACCGATTTGGTCGATCACGCTGACAGCTCCCAGGATCTTTTGACGGGCCTGTTGGAACGGGTCTCGCGCTCGTTTTACCTCACCTTCCAGGTGCTGCCGCGCCCGGTCAGGCCTCAAATGAAACTCTCCTATCTTTTCGCGCGGGCGGCCGACACCATTGCGGATACGGACCTGCTCGACCGGGGCCGCCGGCTCTCGGCGCTCAAGCGGTTCCGGGCCCAATTCGCCGACGACCGGGTGGACTGGAAGGAGGTCCGGGCCATCCAGGCGGAGCTGGCTCCCCACCAGGCGGAATCTTCAGAACGGGAGTTGCTGGAGCGCCTGGAGGCGTGCTTCCAGGCCTACCAGGCCTTTCACCCGGAGGACCGCCGTCGCATTCGCGCCCTCATGGGGACGCTGCCGAACGGCATGGAAATGGATCTCACGGTCTTTCCCGGAGACTCGGCGAAGGAACTGTCCGCGTTGTCCACGTTCGCCGACCTTGACCGGTATATCTATTACGTGGCGGGGTGCGTGGGCGAGTTCTGGACGGAAATGATGTGTGCGCACCGGCCGGCCTTGGCCTCGTGGGATCCCGCTGCGATGGGAAAAGTGGGAATTCGCTTCGGGAAGGGCCTACAACTCACGAACGTCCTCAAGGACCTGGCTCGCGACCTCCAGCGGGGCCGCTGCTACCTTCCGGAAGACCTGCTGCGAGAGGTGGGCCTGGCTCCGAAAGATCTTCTGGTCAAGAACAATCTCTTCGCCCTTCGTCCTGTCCTGCTCAGGCTCGTTCGGATTGCGCTGGAGCATCTGGACCAGGGCTGGCTGTACACCATGGCGATTCCCCGGCGCGAGGTCCGCCTGCGCCTCGCCTGCATGTGGCCGATTCTCTTTGCCGGAGCCACGCTCCAACGGGTCGTCGCCTCGCCGGACCTGCTGGATCCTGCCGTCAACGTCAAAATGCCCAGGGGGCGGGTGTATCGCCTCGTGGGCCTCACGATTCTTACCGCAGCCAATAGGTCCCTCTGGACCGCCTACTGGGGCCACCTCCGAAAGGAAGTGATCTGAATCTCGTACCAGGGTGGCCAGGTCTCCCTTCTTAGCTCGGATGGAACGGATGTGCGGCGAGAGCCGCGCCAGAGCGCTCACTGCCTGCTAATGGGGTGGAAGGGTGCCGCGTGTGATGGAAAGGGAGCCAACCGTTAATGGATTCCTTTTCTCTCTTTGAGGGTTTGAGGCCAGGTGGCCTCAGACTGCGCGCG
>JBFFYZ010000138.1:0-5767 GCA_041568895.1 Nitrospiraceae bacterium | reverse complement strand
GGGTCACAACTTGGGTCGGTTGATCCAGCCGTTCGGAGGGGGGAGGCATCGCGATGGAAATATCGGACCGCTTCACGCCTTCCGGCACGGTGGGCTCGGGCACTTGGGGCGTCACGACCTGCGGGGTTTGAAGGGCTCCGAACGGCAGCACGGCGATGGTCTGGAGGGGGTATTTCTCCAGCTCAGGGTAGGTGTCCACCTGCACTTTAGACGGCACGCAGGCCCCGACCACGAGGAGCAAACTCGCCAGCAGGGCCACCGGCCCTCCGGCGGCGATCCTCATGCGGACCGCTCCTGCCGCCGGCTTCAATGGCCGGTCCAGACGCGCGGGACCGTTCACTCCTTCCTCATCGCCAGTCTCCGAAATTCCGAACGATGCGAAGGCCGACCTCCTGGCATGTGTCGGGATGGAACTGACAGGCGAAGAGATTGTCCCGCCAAATGCTGGAGACGAAGGGACTACCATAGTCGGTGGTCGTGCAGGCCACGGAGCGCTCGTTCGGATCGACATAGTACGAATGCACGAAGTACACGTGGGCGCCGGTCTCCACACCCTTGAGGACCGGTGCCTGCCGCAGGACGGTGATCTCGTTCCAGCCCATGTGCGGGACCTTGAGCGGAAGGGACCCTGCGGCATCGCCTCCTTCGGCACCAGCCGCATGCCCCGCAAAGGGGAACCGCTTCACCGTGCCACCGACGAGATCCAAGCCTTTGTGCAGACCGAACTCCTCGCTCTCGGAAAACAGCAGTTGCAGGCCCAGGCAAATGCCCAGAAACGGCTTCCCTTGCTGGATTCCCCGGCGAAGGGGATCGATCAAGCCGTAGCGTTCCAGGTTGGCCATACAATCGGCAAAGGCCCCGACCCCCGGCAAGACCAGGTGACTGGCCTCCTCGATCACCCGGCGTTCCCTGGTCACCACCGCGGCATGTCCCACCCGCTCGAACGCCTTCTGGACGCTCCGGAGGTTGCCCATGTCGTAATCGATGATGGCTATCATAGACACCGTGACGAGTGAGGAGTGACGGGGGACGAGCAACGCAGTGGGACAAAAAATCCCTACTTGTCACGCGACACTCGTCACATGGCTTCAGAGCTTTCCCTTCGTCGACAGCACCCCCGACACCCGCTCGTCCAGGCCCGTGGCCTGGTCCAAGGCCTTGGCCAAAGCCTTGAAGACCGCCTCAATAATATGGTGGGGATTGCGGCCGTACAGGAGGTTCACGTGCAGATTGAGTTTCCCGTGAGTGACGAAGGCCTGGAAGAAATCCTCAAACAGACCCACATCGAACGTCTTGATCCGTCGTTGGGGGAGTTCGACCTGGTAGACCAGATAGGGCCGCCCGCTGAGATCCACCGTTACCTGGGCCAGGGTTTCATCGAGAGGGACCGAGGCCCATCCGAATCGGCGCACGCCCGCTTTACTGCCTAATGACTGCGCGAGGGCCTCCCCGAGCACGATCCCGATATCCTCCACGGTGTGATGATCGTCGATATCCGTATCCCCTTTGGCCTGTACGGTGAGGTCGAAGAACCCGTGCTTGGCCAGCAGGGTCAACATGTGATCGAGAAACGGAATCGTGGTGTGGATGTCCCCGCGACCGGTCCCGTCCAGACCCCATTCCACCCGCACGGCGGTTTCCGTGGTGGTCCGTTCGACCGAGGCTCGTCGCGGGCCGGCCCCTCGCATTCGGCTGTTCGTGCGTCCGCTCTTCATGTCAATCGGCTCTCCGCTGATTTGGCGTGCGCATCGAGCCCCTCCATGTGGGCCAAGCGCAGCAGGTGGTCTTTGGCTTTGACGAGCTCGTCCCTGGTATAGGACACGATATTGCTCCGCTTGACATAGTCATCGACCCCGAGGGCCGAGAAAAACCGGGCTGTGCCGCCCGTGGGCAGGACATGGTTGGGCCCGGCCACATAGTCCGCCACGGCCGGGGGCGTATAGCGCCCTAAAAACAGGGCGCCCGCATGCCGCACCTTCTCCAGGTAATCAAACGGACGGTCCACCGACAGCGACAGGTGCTCCGGGGCAATCTGATTGGCGAGATCAATGGCCTCCTCCATGCTGCCGACCACAAACCCCACGGCATGCCGAGCGATGGACTTGGAAACGATCTTTTCCCGGGCCAGTTTTTTCAGCTGGTCCTGGAGGTGGCGGACCACCTCTTTGGCCAACCGGTCGGAGATCGTCACGAGATAGACCCGGGCCTCCTCGTCGTGCTCCGCCTCGCACAGCAGGTCGGCAGCCACATGGGCCGGATTGGCCCCCTCGTCCGCGATGACCAGCAGCTCGCTGGGCCCGGCCACCATGTCGATGTCAACGGTGCCGTACAGGAGGCGTTTGGCAGTCGCCACGAAGACGTTGCCGGGCCCGACGATCTTGTCCACCCGAGCTATGGTCTTGGTCCCGAAGGCCATGCCGCCGACCGCCTGGGCGCCGCCGACCCGGTACACCTCGTCGACCCCCGCGATGTCCGCCGCGACGAGGAGGTAGGGGCTGATTCCGGACTTGTGGCAGGGGGTACACATGACCACGCGCTTGACACCGGCCACCTTGGCGGGAATCGCGCACATGAGCACCGACGAGGGGTACACTGCCTTCCCGCCCGGCACATAAATTCCGACCGAGTCCAACGGCATGACGACCTGTCCCAGAGTCGCGCCATTGGCCTGATACATCCACGTTTTCGTGCGTTGGCGCTCGTGGAAGGCCATGATCCGCTGAGCCGCATACCGAAGCGCATCCCCCTCGTCCTTGCGGATCTGATAGTAGGCTTCCTTCACTTGTTCGGGGCTGATCCGGAACTGCGCCGGCTTGAGCGATACCCGGTCATACTGCTTGGTGTAGCGAACGAGCGCGCGGTCCCCGCCCCGCTCCACGGATTTCAGGATGGACCTGACCGAGGCCTCGATCTTGCCGGCCTGAAGATGGGACCGGGACGTGACCCGTTGGATGGCCCCCTTGAATGCCCGATCGGTACTGGCGATCAGCTTCATCGTCGCTCCCCCCCGTCCTCTTACCTCCGCCCGGCCGCCGCCCGGCGCCGCGCCCCCCTGCCCGTTCGCCCGTGGGAATCGGAAGGTCCGTCTTTCAGCTTGCCGATCAATTCGGTGATGGGCCCGTATTTCATCTTCAGGCTGGCGCGGTTCACGATCAGGCGTGCCGTGGATTCGGCGATGACCTCCACCTCCACCAGGTCGTGAGCCCGGAGGGTGTTTCCGGTGGAGACCAGGTCCACAATGCTCTCGGCCAGCCCTACCACCGGAGCCAACTCGATGGAACCGTACAGCTTGATGATCTCGACCGGAATGCCCTTCTGGTTGAAATATCGCTCCGTAATGTTCGGGTATTTGGTCGCGACCCGGACCCGGGAGGACAGCCGCTCCCGGAGTTCCTGGCCACGGAGCGCGGCCACGGAAATCCGGCACTGCCCGAACTTCAGGTCCAGAGGCTCGTACACATCCCGGTCCTGCTCCAGCAACATGTCCTTGCCCACCACCCCGGCGTCCGCCGCACCGTATTCTACATAGGTCGGCACGTCGCTCGGCCGGACGATGAGCAAGGTCACGCCCTTTTCCGGATACACGAACACCAGCCGCCGGCTCTCGGCCGTAAGATCGTGGTTCCCATAGCCCACTTTGGTCAATAATTCAAGGGTGGGAGGAAGCAGCTTGCCCTTGGACAGTGCCAGCGTGATCATGACGCCGCCCCGGATGAGGGGCTGGAGGGGATCGATTTCACCCGTTTGATGACGGCCCCGACAGCGGTGAGTTTCTCCTCGATCCGCTCATAGCCCCGATCCAGGTGATACACACGGGCCACTTCCGTGTCCCCTTCAGCGGCCAGGCCGGCCAGGACCAGCCCCGCACTGGCCCGGAGGTCGGAAGCCATGACGGGAGCCCCGGTGAGCGAGGCCTTGCCGTTGACGACCGCATGGTGTCCGTCCACTTTGATATCCGCTCCCATCCGCTGGAGCTCCGGGACATGGATGAATCGGCTTTCAAAGACGGTCTCCGTGATCACGCTGGTTCCCTCGGCCAGGGACATCAACGCCATCATCTGCGACTGCATGTCGGTGGGGAAGCCCGGATAGACCAGAGTCTTGACGTCCACAGCTTTGGGTCGCTTGGATGCTTTCAGACGCACCCATTCCTTGCCCTCGGTCACCTCTACGCCGGTCTCCCGTAGCTTCATCACAATGGCTTCCAAATGATCGGGGCGGCACCGCTCAACCAGGACATCCCCGCCGGTAATGGCCCCAGCCGCCAAAAAGGTCCCCGCCTCGATCCGGTCCGGAATGACCTCGTGATCCCCCCCTCGAAGCCCCGGCACGCCCTCAATCGTAATGAGGTCCGACCCGGCACCGGTAATCTTGCCGCCCCGTTTGACCAGGAAGCTTGCCAGGTCCACAATCTCCGGTTCCCGAGCGGCATTTTCGATAATCGTGGTCCCCTCGGCCAGACAAGCAGCCATCATGAGATTTTCGGTCCCGGTTACCGTCGGGGTATCCAGGTAAATCCGCGCGCCGCGCAGGCGTGGGGCTTTCGCTCTGATGTAGCCGTGTTCGATCGTGACGTCGGCGCCGAGCTTGGCCAGGCCGGCCATATGCAGGTTCACGGGCCTGGTCCCGATCGCGCACCCGCCTGGCAGGGACACCGTGGCCTCGCCCCATCGGGCGACCAGCGGCCCGAGGACCAACACCGAAGCCCGCATGGTCCTCACCAGGTCGTACGGCGCCTCCGTGGAAGACAAGGACCCCGCGTTGACGATCATGCGGCCGTCTTCCCGCTGAACCGTGGCCCCTAGAAGCTCCAATAGCTTCCCCATGGTCAAGACGTCCACCACCCCGGGGACATTGGTGATCACGCAGTCCCCGCCTCCCAGAATGGTCGAGGCCAGAATGGGAAGGGCCGCGTTCTTGGCTCCACTGGTGGGAATCCGCCCCTTCAGCTGCTTGCCGCCTGTGATGAGGATACGATCCATAAAATCTAGTGCTGAGTAATGAGTTTTGAGTGCTGAGTCCTGAGTGCTGAGTAAGTTTCGAGTCCCGGACCCGACACTCAGCACTCAGCACTCATTACTTTTTTTTGCAGACAGACCACCCGGTCAATGCCGGCGAAATCGCGCAGGATGCCGGAGGCCCCATATCGGCCCTCCGCAGCCGCCAGAGAGTGAAGCTGGGCCGCCTGTCCCCGACCGACTTCCACGAGGAACCAGCCTCCCGGCCTCAGAAACTCCCAGGCCTGCTGGAGAAGCGGCCGATGCACGGCCAAACCGTCGACGCCTCCGGCCAAGGCCAATCGGGGCTCGAAGTCCCTAACCTCACGGGCGAGATGAGGAAACTCCCTGTCCGTGATATAGGGAGGGTTGGACAGCACGACCGTGAAGGTCCCTTCCAAGCCACGCCCTCGAAGGGGCGCGAACAGGTTGCCTTCGGCAAAGTCGATCCGATCGGCCACTCCGTGCCAAACCGCATTGTGCCTCGCAACCTCCAAGGCAGCAGACGACAGATCCGTCGCCCACAGGCGGGCCGCGGGAAGCGCCCGGGCCACGGCCACGGGGATACACCCCGACCCCGTTCCGATGTCGGCCACGGCGAGCGGGCCGACGGAGCCGTTTTCGGACAGCAGCCGAAGGGTTTCTTTCACCAACCCTTCCGTTTCAGGCCGGGGAATGAGAACCGAGGGGGTGACCATAAAATCGAGGCCGTAAAATTCCTGGGTGCCCAGGATATACTGCAGCGGCTCCCCGGCCAAGCGACGGGCGAG
>JBFFYZ010000137.1:0-5781 GCA_041568895.1 Nitrospiraceae bacterium | reverse complement strand
GATTTCGCCTGCGTATATTCCCATCACGGTCTTCAGGAACTTGAGGGCCTCACCCTTGGGACGCTGGAAGGAATTGCGCCCGATGATGGACCCGAACCCGCCGCCATCCCGGATGGCCCGGATTTCTTCGAAAAAGGCCTTGTCTTCCCCCTTGGGCCCGCCGGAAAAGATGACGATTCGCCGGCCGTCAAAGGCGCTCTGGACCACGTGTTTGACCCGTTCCGGGAGCGTCTTGATGGGCACCTGCTGGCCCTCGTACACCTTCTTGGCGGCCGCCTGCTCCAAATGGGCCGTCGGCAGCTTGACCTTGATGATGTGCGCGCCGAGCTGCGCGGCAATCTGGGCCGCATAGGCGACGACGTCAATGGCCGTCTCACCTTCCTTGCTGAGCTCCGACCCTCGCGGGTAGGACCAAACGACGACGGCCAGGCCCGAGGCCTTGGCTTCCTCGGCGATTTCCCGGAGCTGCTGGTACATCGAGACGCAGTAGGCGGAGCCCGGGTAGATCGTGAAGCCGACGGCCGAACAGCCCAGCCGCAGGGCCTCCTTCACGCTGCCGGTCACCGCGGGCATTGGGTCCTTGCCCTCGTGCAGCACGTCATGGTTGTTCAATTTCAGAATCAACGGGATCCGACCGGCAAAGTGGCCGGCTCCGGCTTCTAGAAACCCAAGCGGCGCCGCATAGGCGTTGCAACCGGCCTCGATAGCCAGTTCGAAATGATAGAGGGGGTTGTAGCCCGGCGGGTTGGGCGCAAAGCTCCGCCCCGGCCCGTGTTCAAACCCCTGGTCAACGGGAAGGATCACCAACCGGCCGGTCCCGCCGAGCTTTCCATGGGCCAGCAGCCGGGCCAGGTTCGTCCGGGTGCCGGGATTGTCACTTTCGTACCAGCTGAGAATCTCTTGGATCCGCTTGTTCATCGTATTCCTCCGGTCAGACTGAACACCCTTGAGCCTGTTGCGTCATTTGAGTCCGTTGAGTCGGTGAAATCCGCTAACGGACCTAACGGACCAAGCCGACTCAACATCCTTAACGTCTCCCCTGAATAAAGTCCTCGGCCAGCTGGACTTCTTCCCGGCTCCCAATGATGAGCGGGACCCGCTGATGCACAGACTTCGGCTGAATCTCCGAGATCCGCTGGGTCCCCGTGCTCGCGCTGCCGCCGGCCTGCTCGATGATAAAACCCAGGGGAGCCCCTTCGTACATCAACCACAATTTGCCCTCCGGCTTGGCCACCTCGGCCGGGTACAGATAGACCCCGCCCACCGCCATCAACCGGTGCACATCGGCCACCAGACAGCCGGAATACCGTCCGGAATAGGGCCTGCCCGTCGGGGGATCCTTTTGCTTGAGATAATCGATGAAGCGCTGGGTTCCGGAAGGCCACTTCGGGTAATTGCCCTCATTGACGCTGTAAAGTTTCCCCCGGCTCGGCATCTTGAGATTTTTCGCCGTCAGGACAAATTCACCAATGGCCGCGTCCAGCGTGAACTGGTGAACGCCCGACCCGGCGGTATAGATCAACTGTGTGCTGGGACCGTAGAGGACATAGCCGGCCGCCACCTGGGCCGAGCCCGGCTTCAAGAGTTCTTCCTCCGAGTCCCGGCCCGCTTGGTCGATCATCCGGTGGACCGAAAAGATGGACCCCACTACGGCGTTCACGTCAACATTGGAGGATCCGTCCAAGGGATCGAAAAAGAGGGCGTATTTTCCGGGGTTGGTGTCCCCTGAAGGCAGTCCGCCCACCCGCAAGGGCTTGTCAATTTCTTCAGAAACCAGCATCCGCACCAAACCGCCATAATACTCGAAGGCCCGGACAAAGGTGGCATTGGTGCGCTGGTCCATCTTCTGGACCGCCTCCCCCTGGACATTGGTCTCCCCGGTCCCGCCTTGGATATCAATCAGTCCCGCCCGGCTGAGATCGCCGGAAATCATTTTCGCCGCCAAAGCGATCTGGGCCATGACCAGGGAGAATTCCCCGCTGGCCGCCGGATGGGCCGCCTGTTCCTCGATGATGTAGCGGGTCAGGGTAATGGGAGCCTGTTGCACGGAACCGATCCTTTCGGAATCAGGTACGATGGGAGCGCTTAGCCCCCTAGTTGGCAGACTACATGGCCATGGGAACGAGCATGGCAACCCCTTGAAAGGAAGGGGTTTTTCTCAGCCTCAGGTTCTCCTTGAACTCTATGTGTTGCAGAAGGTGTGACGCTTGGATGGTGGCATTATAGCGAGTTTTCGGGAGGTGGGCAATCGGGACTTCAGTCCCTTGCCGGAACGTCCGACCCTTCAATTAATTGGGCCCAGACAGACCCGATAATGATTTTGGCCTGCATCATGAGGGGGATTCGCCTGGCATCGTTGGTCAGCCACACCCGGATATTCCCCTGGTTCAAGAATATGCCCTTGAACGGCATGACCGCGAGGACCCGCAGCGCTTCCCTCTCGCCCCAGGGTCCGCTGAGTTTCTCGACCCCTTCCACCCGAATCTCCAGGCGATAATTTTTCTGGTCGTGGTGCACCTCCATCCACAGCGAGGTGCCCGGCACCAGATCGGGGACGGTCCTCAGGTAATATAGACAGGACAGGGCATCTTGCGTCCCCGACGGAATGTCGATGGAGCGGGTGACGCCGTCCTTGACCGAGACAACTTTGCCTTCTTGGTGATGAAACGTGACATCGAAGTCGTTTTTTCGCTTTCCTTCACGCCGATGGAACATCATCCGGCGGGGTACCAGCCGGGTCCCATCGAACCAGGATTCCACCTTGTTGGCCACCGGATAAAAGGCGGAGATGAAGTCATTTGAGCGGGCCGTGGTCACCATCTTGTAGGTAACATCCCCGTCATGGGAATTCTCGGCACCGACCTCCATGACCGCCGTACCCGCTTGGATCGCAAACCAGGACAGGGCGTAGGTAAAGCGCTCGCCCTGTGCAAAGGGGACGGCAGCTGCTGAGGGTAATGAAACGGAAAGGGAGGAATCGCCCAGACCGCCACGAGCGGGGTGAGGACCCGGCAACCATCCTATCCCCGTCGCCAGCCCGCATAGGACTAGAGACGCTATCAAACGCCGCAAGGTTTCCGCCGATTTTTCGGTCAAGTCGCCAATCCTCGTTGCGACTCCTTCAATTCGGATTCGATCAGGGACTGAATGGTACGTAACCGGTCGGGAGAAGAGGCTTCGAATCGAAGCACGAGCGCCGGCTGGGTATTGGAGGCCCGGATCAACCCCCACCCGTCTTCAAACACCACTCGCACGCCGTCGATCGTGATCACCTCTCGAATGGTGAGGTTCGGATGGGCAAAAGGCCGGCGGGAGGCGGCATAGTCGAGGAATCGCCCCTGCACCCGTTTGACCAGGTCGAACTTGATGGGATCAGGGCAGTCCACACGAATTTCCGGCGTGACGGACGTCTGGGGAAGGTCGGCCACCAGGGAGGAGAGCGGTTTTCCGGTTTTGACCAGAATTTCAATCAACCGGCAGGAGGCATAGATTGCGTCATCGTAGCCGAAATACCGATCCGCGAAAAACATATGCCCGGACATCTCGCCGGCCAGGACGGAGGCTTCCTCTTTCATCTTGGCCTTGATGAGGGAATGCCCCGTCTTCCACATGATCGGACGCCCGCCCCGGGCTTTGATGTCGTCATAGAGGCTCTGGGAAGCTTTGACCTCGGAGATGATGGTGCTGCCCGGACGGGCAGCCAGGATGTCCCGGGCATAGATCACCATCAGGCGATCCCCCCAGAGGATCTGGCCCTGCTCGTCCACCGCCCCGATCCGATCCGCGTCCCCATCGTACCCGATGCCCACGTCCGCCTTGGTCTTTTTCACCGTGGCGATCAAGTCCTGTAAATTGTCCACGACCGTGGGGTCCGGGTGGTGATTGGGAAACCGCCCGTCCAACTCGCAATACAACCCTGTGACCCGGCAGCCCAATTGCTCCACGGCCGCCTTGGCCACCAGCGCGGCAGCGCCGTTCCCGCAATCGATCACCACGTGCAGGCCCTTCCCCTGGACCGAGGCAAAATTCTTTTTCAGGTAGGCCAAATAGTCGGGGATCACCGGCCGTTGGGTCACGGTCCCCGACCCTGATGAAAATTTCCCCTTTTCCACGATTTTTCTGAGGTGCTGGATGTCTTCGCCGTGGATGGCTTCTTTCCCCACGCACAGCTTGAAGCCGTTGTACTCCGAGGCGTTGTGGCTCCCGGTGATCATGACCCCGCCATCCACAGGCAGGTGAAAGAGGGAGAAGTACAACACCGGGGTGGGACAGACCCCCACGTCCACCACATTAAGGCCGCCGGCAGTCAGGCCCCTCACGAGGCTGTCGCGCAAGGCTGGAGACGAATTGCGCCCATCGCGGCCCACCGCGACTGTCTTCAGCCCTCGGTCCCGGCCCATCGTGGCAAAGGCCCGCCCGATTTCTTCGGCCACCTGGTTCGTCAGTTCTGCCCCGACGATACCCCTGATATCGTATTCGCGAAACAAGGCCACGGCAGACCACCCCTCTGATCGATGCGATTCGAATGAATTACGGTTTCCCGCTTCTCCCGTAATCGTCTTTAAACCTGACGATGTCGTCCTCTCCGAGGTAGGGGCCGTTCTGAACCTCGATGATGTGCAGGGTATCGGTTCCCGGGTTTTCCAGGCGGTGTCGGGTTTCCTTGGGAATCCCCGTGCTTTGGCCTACGCCCAGGGTGAATTCCCGGTCGCCGCAGGTGACTTTTGCCGTTCCCGCGATGACGACCCAATGCTCGCTCCGCTGATGATGAAGCTGCAGGGACAGCCGGCCGCCCGGGTTGACGGTCACCCGTTTCACTTTATAGCCCGGCCCCTCTTCCAGCACCGTATAAGAGCCCCAGGGACGGAAGACGGTGCGGTGCTCCAAATGCTCCGGCGCGCCTTGTTTTTTCAGGATCTCGACCACCTTTTTGACGTCCTGGGATCGGGTCTTCGGACAGACCAAGGTGGCGTCCGGCGTATCCACCACCACCATGTCGGACAGCCCGATCGTCGCAACCAGGCGCCGGTCGGCGTAGAGGACGGAATTGTGGCTGTCCAGGTCCACCACGTTTCCGCTGACGACGTTCCCCGTCTTCGACCGCGGAGCGACTTCCTCCAAACTGCTCCAATTGCCGACGTCCGACCAGGCGAAGTCCACCGGAATCATGGCCGCATGGGGCGACCGTTCCATCACGCCATTGTCAATTGAGACGGAATTCAGCTCCCTGTACGCCTGGGCCGTCTCCATTCCATTGGGATCGGCGGCCCGCAACGCTCCCACCTTTTCCAGGCCCCGCGCCAGGGCTGGTTGGTGCTTGGCCAGCTCGGCCAAAATGACTGAGGCCCGCCAGATGAAAATGCCGCTGTTCCAGAAATAGTTTCCGGCCTTGAGGTATTTGGCTGCGGTCCTGGCATCCGGTTTTTCCACAAAGCGGGCGACGGGATACCCCGCGAGGCGCTGCTTCGACCCGAGTTTGCTCCGCTTGTTCACCGCGATATATCCATAGCCTGTCTCGGGCCTGATCGGACGGATTCCGAAGGTCACCAAATGACCGGCCTGGGCCAACTCGGTCCCCAACGCGACGGCGGCCTGAAACCGGGCGTCCCCTTTGATGACATGATCGGCGGGCAACACCAGCATCACCGCCTCCGGATCCCGTTTCACAATCTCCGAGGCAGCCAGTGCGATCGCCGGGGCCGTGTTCCTGGCCTCGGGCTCGAGGACGTAATTGTCCTTGAGCTCCCCCTTCCAATCCGCCAGTTGGACCCGGATGAAATC
>JBFFYZ010000136.1:0-5798 GCA_041568895.1 Nitrospiraceae bacterium | reverse complement strand
TTCGGTCGAGCGGACGGTCCAGGTGGGAGAGGGCGAAAAGCCCGCCCGATCTGTGAAGATCGGGATGGCGCCGAACTTCGAGCACAAGAAGGCGGAAAAGTATCGCACGGTCGTCAATCAATTTGCGCAGCAGTATAAGATCAGCCCGAGCCTGGTGTTCGCGATCATCCGGACGGAGAGCAACTTCAATCCCTTTGCCGTGAGCAGCGCGCCGGCTTATGGGCTGATGCAGCTCGTGCCCGCGAGCGGCGGGCGGGATGCCTACCGGCGGGCCAAGGGAACGGACCAGATCCCCTCCCGCGAGTATCTGTTCGATCCACAGAACAACATCGAACTCGGGACCGCCTATCTCAACGTCCTGACGTTCAATCAGCTTGAAAAGGTGGCCAATACAGTGTCGCGGGAATACTGCGTGATTGCCGCCTACAACACCGGGCCGGGCAACCTGCTCCGCACGTTCTCGAAGAATCAGGAGACGGCGGTGAACGAGATCAACCTGCTTCACCCCGGGGCCCTGTACGACAAACTGCGTGAGTCCCTCCCTTATGAAGAGACGCGCCAGTACCTGGTCAAAGTCACCAATTATCGCAAGCAGTTCGTCAGCGCCTCAGTCGACGGGCGATAGGAAGCAGGAGAAATCCGTGCCCGTCAAGCCGGGGACGGGTTACTGTGGTCGAGGTTCACCGTCCCTGCGATCCCAGTCCAGCTTCATATGGTACACGGCCTGCTCCAGGGCCTCGTCCCCGGCCAGGCTCCTCAGCACGTCGTGGGCCTGATCCTTGTCGCGGGGCGGAAAGACCCGGGCCATTCGGCCGGAACGCCGAATCACGGGGTAGACATTCGAGGTGACCCCGCTGGCAAGCCTGTCCAGCGTCGCATAGGCGCGGCCTTCCGCGCGTATGACGGATCGTCCGGTCTTGGCCTGGATCAACGCCAGCTCGACGAGCGCATGGTTTGACGTGCTATAGCCTGGCACCAGCCCGAGCGCCCCGCCACCTTCCTGGGATCCGCCCAGGGGCAGCTGATCCGCTCTTTCGACTTCGGCACCGGAAAAGACCGCGACCACCAAGTATTCCACCCCCTGTTCCCGGCCTATCTGTTGAAACGGAAGCAACCCAGGCGGTTGCGAGGGCCCGGCGGGGGCGATCATCTTTACCACCTTGATCGGCAGGCTTCCCTCAAGACGCTGCCGCGTTTGATCGGTCACGAACGTGAGTCCCGCGGCCGATAGGGGAGGGGCCGAGTCCTTAGCCGAGATATCGTTCACGACCATGAGCGCGGTGTCGATCCCTGCGGTGGCCGTCTCCGGCGCGAGGGTCGCCTGTTCGCCTGGTGGTCCCACATACTGTTCTATTCGAGGGGGTAATGCGGAAAACACACATCCACACAGGAGGGCAGCCGTGATGGCTACTAGGTAAATGGAGACTTTCGGTTTCATGGAAACACCTCCGATTTCAGTTCCTGCGGGTGACTGTGACATTGCGGAACCGACGAGTGCAGGGCGTGGTTCCTCCGTCATGTCCGGCAAGGGACAGACCAGGATTGTCAGGCCAGCCGGGCGCGGTCGTGGGGTGCGAGGAGATCCTGGTCGGGGCCCAGGGGCACAATTTGAGTCGGGTTGATGTCGTCGTGCGTGACGTAATAGTGCCGTTTGATGTGGTCGAAGTTCACCGTCTCGGCGATCCCGGCAACTTGGTACAGGTCCCGAAGGTACCCAAACAGGTTGGGATAATCCACGATTCGTCGGAGGTTGCATTTGAAGTGCCCGTGGTACACGGCATCGAACCGGATGAGCGTGACGAACAGGCGCCAATCCGTCTCGACGAAACGGGGGCCGAATACATAACGCCGAGTCCGAAGGCGGCCTTCCAGCTGATCCAAAGCCTCGAAGAGACGCCGGACGGCGCCTTCATAGACCCGCTGCGATGTCGCAAATCCTGCCCGGTACACCCCGTCGTTGACGTTCTCATAGATAAAGCTGTTGAGCTCGTCGATCTCCTTGGCCAGTGCGGCCGGGTACAGGTCAATCGGACTGTCCGTAAACCGATTATATTCGCGATTGAACATACGCATGAGGTCATCGTCGGAGTTGGTCACGATTCGTTTGGTCTCGGTATCCCACAGAACAGGAACCGTCACCCGTTCCCGGTACTTCGGGTCCATCGCCTGATAGGCTTCGCTGAGGAAGCGGAATCCGTTAACGGGGTCGGTCGAATGGCCGGGCCCTGCTCGAAAGGCCCACCCACGGTTATCCCGGATGGGGTCCACCACCGTCATTCCGATGACGTCCTCCAGCTTCTTCAGCTTCCGCACAATAATCGTGCGGTGCGCCCAGGGGCAGGCCCAGGAGACATAGAGATGGTACCGGTCCTTCGCGGCAGGGTAGCCCGAGCGCCCATCCTCCGTGACCCACTCACGGAAGGCGTCGGGTTGCCGTTTAAATTCCCCGTCTCCGGTCTGCTCGTTGGGAAATTGTGCCTTGACGGTCATGCGATTACCCACCGCTCCCCTTGGCTTCGCTGTTCTATATTACCCTAATCCCTTGATAAAAATAGCCAGGTTCCTGAGGCCCACAGTTCTTCAGGAGGACGGTCTTGCCGAGAGGGATACGATATGGTAGCCATGAACCCGAACCGACAACCAACAAAGGATAAAGGAGCGTCATCATGGGGGAGAAGAAGATCATTGCGGTGGTGGGGGCGACGGGAATGCAGGGGGGTGGTTTAGTCCGCGCGATTGTGAACGACAAGGGCGGTGAATTTGCCGCGCGTGCCCTGACGCGAAAGACTGACTCCGACAAGGCCAAGGCCATGACCAAGCTGGGGGCCGAGGTAGTCGCGGCGGACCTGGATGACGTCGAGAGCCTCAAGCGGGCCTTTGCCGGAGCCTACGGCGCCTTCTGTCTCACGAATTTCTGGGAACACTTCTCGCCCGAAAGAGAGTTGGCCCAGGCCAAGAACATGGCGCAGGCGGCCAAGGCTGCCCACGTCAAGCATGTCATCTGGTCCACGCTGGAGGATACCCGTAAATGGGTGCCGCTCAGCGACAACCGGATGCCGACCTTAATGGATAAGTACAAGGTGCCCCATTTCGACGCAAAAGGGGAGGCCGACCGGTTGTTTACGGAGTCTGGGGTGCCCACGACGCTCCTGCTCACCTCGTTCTACTGGGACAACCTGATCATGTTCGGCATGGGACCGAAGAAGGGGCCGGACGGGAAGCTCGCGTTTACCCTGCCGATGGGGGACAAGAAGCTCCCGGGTATCGCGGCAGAGGATATCGGCAAGTGCGCCCTGGGGGTCTTTAAAAATGGCCGCGAGTACATGGGCAAGACCGTCGGCATCGCGGGCGAACACCTGACGGGAGCCCAGATGGCGGCGGGGCTGGCCAAGATTCTGGGACAGGAGGTGCGCTACAATGCCGTGACGCCGGAGGCCTACCGGAGCTTCGGGTTCCCGGGCGCCGAGGATCTCGGGAACATGTTCCAGTTCAAGCGCGACTTTCAGGAGGCGTTCTGCGGCCCGCGTAATCCCGCCGTCGCCAAAGCCCTCAACCCCTCGCTGCAGACCTTCGAGCAGTGGCTGTCCCAGCACAAGAGCCGCATCCCGCTGGGCTGAGGGGCCGGTCGCCTGGGAAAGGCTGTAAGAACATTGCGCCCTGTCACCTTGTTGGGCGGGGAAGGGAAGTGTGCGGAATGAACGAGGATCTGCCGTGGGACGTGGTGTCGGCCCTGCAGAAAGGGCAGAAGATCGAGGCGATCAAGCTCTTGCGGGAGGCACGGGGGATCGGCTTAAAGGAAGCCAAAGACACCGTGGACCGTCATGTACAGAGCGACCCTCTCCTCAAGGCCAAACTGGCGGCTGCGCAGGCGGAGGCGACCCGGGCCTTGCTCACTTGGCTCCTCGTGGTCGGGGCCCTTGCCGTTGGTGCCTATTACCTTTTTTGGAGCTACTAGGGAAAAAGCGGTCGAACGGCTGCCCCTCTCGTGGATCGCATGAGTGGGGCGGAGGATCACAGGAGGGGCTTGGCGATCGCCTTGCGCAGGTCGGCGCCGGCGCCTAACTTCTTTTTGAACTCGGCGGCGGCCTCGGGGTACTGGTCGAGGATTTCGGCCTTCGTGACCTCGTTGAATTCATCCCGGTGGAATCGAAACGTGCCTACGTAGACGGCCCTGTCCGCCGGCTTGATGTCGAAGACCAGCCGTGGCAGCAGGATCTCCGCCCGCTCGACCCTCACATGGCGGCGGGATGCGACTTTCGCTTCGTAGGAGGTGGTCACCGTGCCGAACACCACGAAGCGCTTGTCTTTGGGAATCCGGAAAAAGAAGGTTTCACCCAGCTTGGGATTGATCACCTCCCACGTTTCCTCCACCGGCTTGGCATCCTTGGCCAGGTGGAACACGGCCCGGTCGCGCAATTTGCCGGCGGCGTCGAGAGGATCGATCGTCCCCATCTTGAGCACCTGCTCGCCGGACTTGAGCGGGGGAACCAGTTCCACCCGGCCGACGACCAGGACCGTCTCCGACGAAATCTCCCCGAGGCTCATGACCTCCGGATGAATGGTCCCGCAGCCGACCGTCACGAATGCCGCCAGCCCAATGCACGCCTTCTTCCACCGGTCCATGCAGGTCCCCATGTTCACCCTCACAGTTCCGCGAGGCGTTGCTTCGCCAAGGCGATCTGGCGCCGGTACATCTTGAGCTCGCTGTCGGTTTCGAGCAAGGCGATCAATCGCTGCAGCAGCTCCTTTTCTGAAGGTGCTTCGAGCGCTTTCATTTCGAATTTATCCGCCTTAAACAGACCGCCGGCATGGTCGACGTACTTGTAGGCGCCGAGAAAGTAGATGCCGGGTTTGATGATCCGGACCGCCGTCTCATTCCGGCCGCGGGTGCCGAAGTGGTACTCGTAGGGCTTGCGGGTGAGCAGGGGAATGCCCCCCATCCCGCCGAACTTTTCGACCTGGTAGGAACCGGGTGCGATGCCGATGTGGAAGACCAATCCCTCGCGGGCCGCCATGTCGTACCACCGGGCATCCTTGTCCCCGTACCGTTTTAACGAGACCCACTCGAGATTGGACGGGGCGTCGGCCATGTCGAAAAATCCGAACACCATCGAGACCGACTCGTCCTTTGGGTCGACGGGGGTCCCGGCACATCCGCCAAGGACCAATGTCAGCAGGGTCACGGCGCACAGCGAGGTCCATAGAGCCTGAACGGGCATCCATCGGTTTGTCATCATGGCGACACTCCTTGGGCGACTCTGACCTAGCCCAAGGGTACCAAGGCCCTGTTATTCGGCCAAATCATTTGCCTAATTTGCACAAGCCTGGATGAGGCCATTTCCTCCGTCCTCTCTCCCTTGGCAGGGGCCCCATTGACCCTAAACCGTTGACATTTTCACCGGTTCATCCTACCGTCATTGAAACTAATGGAAATTCGCGGGTTTGCGATCTTCCCTTAGGCATGTTTCAGGACCCAGCATGTCCCTTCCCACAATCCCGACCAAAGCCCTCACCGTAGCGGCCGTCGCGGTGGCTGTGTGGCTGGCCGCTCTGCTGGTCCACCATTTTGGCTGGACCACCATCGTTGAGCTCAAGACCCTGGACCACCGCTTTCAGCGCTATGCCGACCCCGCAAAGGCCGGGCAGGACATTGTCCTGGTGGCGGTGGATGAAGTCAGCTTGGAGGCCTTCGGTCGCTGGCCCTGGCCCCGGGATCGGTACGGGTATCTGGTCCGGTACCTCAAAGAAGCCGGGGCCAAGGCCGTGGTCTTCGACATTTTGTTCCTGGAGCCCGATGA
>JBFFYZ010000135.1:0-5878 GCA_041568895.1 Nitrospiraceae bacterium | reverse complement strand
GGGGGCCAAGGGCCCGAACTCCTGCGCCGTCACTGCCTGCGCGACGGGCAATCACTGCATCGGAGACGCGCTCCGGCTTATCCAGCATGGCGAGGCGGATGTAATGGTGGCCGGAGGAACCGAGTCCACGATTACGCCGTTAGCGGTCGGGGGGTTCGCCGCTGCCCGGGCGCTCTCCCGTCGGAACGATGATCCGGCCCACGCGAGCCGCCCGTTCGACCGGGATCGCGACGGGTTTGTGCTCAGCGAAGGAGCAGGCGTGCTCGTCTTGGAGGAGCTGGAGACGGCCCGCCGGCGGGGCGCGAAGATTTACGCGGAGGTCGTGGGGTACGCCATGACGAGCGACGCGTATCACATTACCGCGCCCTCGGAGGACGGCGAAGGCGCGGTGCGCTGCATGGAACTGGCCATCAAGGATGCGGGCGTGGCCAAGGAAGAGGTCGGCTACATCAACGCCCACGCGACGTCGACCTTTGCGGACAAAATCGAGACCCAGGCCATCAAGACGGTCTTTGGAGATCGAGCCTACCAGATCCCGGTCAGCTCGACCAAATCCATGACCGGGCATATGCTCGGCGCCGCGGGAGGAGTCGAAGCGGTGTTCAGCATTCTGGCCATCCACCGCGGGACCATCCCGCCGACCATTAACCTCGAGAACCCTGATCCGGATTGCGACCTCGACTACGTGAAGGAAGGGGCCCGGGAGATTCCCGTCAAGGTCGTGCTGTCGAACTCCTTCGGATTCGGGGGCGTCAACGCCTGTCTGCTCTTCAAGCGGCTTGATTCTTGATCGCCCGCCTGTTGCGGGCAGATGACGGCGCACATGGCCCGATCCCCCATCGACCAAGTCTCCAGCTCAATCGGGTACGTCTTCCGGCATCCCCATCTCCTCGACGAAGCCCTCACCCACAAATCCCACGTCAACGAGGTCAAGGACAAGCGGGACAGACACAACGAGCGGCTGGAGTTTTTGGGCGACGCCGTGCTGGCTCTCGTCATGAGCCAACACCTCATTGCTATGTTTCCCGACTGCGCCGAGGGCGAGCTTTCGAAGATCAAGGCTCGGCTCGTGAGCGAGACCAGTCTGGCCAAGGCCGCCCGCCGACTGGGGTTGGGCAACCTGCTCCGTCTGGGCAAGGGGGAGGAACTCACGCAGGGGCGGCAAAAAAATTCCCTCCTGGCCAACGCGCTCGAGGCACTCATTGCCGCGGTGTATCTGGACGGGGGCCTTGAGGCGGCCCAAGGATTCATTCTGCGGGCCTATGCCCAGGATCTCAAGGAGTTGGCGGGCCTCCCATCCCCTGATGTGGCAGGCGACAGCCAGGATTACAAAACCCGGTTTCAGGAGTGGTGTCAGAAGCGGTTCGAGGCGTTGCCCCACTACCTGACCGTCAGGGAATCGGGCCCTGACCACCAGAAAACATTTGAGGTACAATTGAAACTACACGACGAGGTGCTCGGTACAGGAAGCGGGCGGACCAAAAAAGAGGCGGAGCAGATGGCTGCGAAGCAAGCGTTGCAGTGGGCCACACGGGACGCGAACGCGACCCAACTCTAAGGCGAGGAGGAACGTGATGGGGAAGTGGAACGAAAGAAACGTCAAACAGGCTGCCTTCGTGGTGGTCCTGGCGGGGGTCCTGCTTGGCTCCTGGAGCACGGCGGTCTGGAGTAGCGAGAAAGCCCCGGACAAACCGGGTGCCCAGGGAGGGGAGAAAAAGGAAACGCGCGCCATTATTAAAACCAAATTCGGCGAGATGGAAATCCGCTTTTTCCCAGACAAGGCCCCCAAGCACGTGGAGAATTTCATCAAGCTGGCCAAGGAGAAGTTCTATGACGGGACCATTTTCCATCGCGTCATCCCCGGCTTCATGATCCAGGGCGGCGATCCGAATACCAAGGACCCCAATAAAAAGGAAATGTTCGGCATGGGAGGGCCCGGCTACAGCGTCAAGGCGGAGTTCAGCGATACGCCCCACAAGCGTGGAATTGTCTCCATGGCCCGCTCGCAAGACCCGGACAGCGCGGGTTCCCAGTTTTTCATCGTCGTGGAGGACTCCCGGTTTTTGGACCGCAAGTACACGGTCTTCGGGGAAGTCGTCAAGGGGATGGGGGTCGCGGACAAGATCGTCGGCCAGGATCGGGACGCGAAAGACAATCCCCTCGAGCGGGTCGAGATGAAGGTGGAGATTGTCGAAAGGTAGAGAGTCGGCCAGCAAGCATCCTCGGGTCGGCCCTTAGTAAGCTTTCCCCAACAAATCATGTCGACCTCGATACGGGCCGCGCGACCGGTTCGATCGGCGCGCGGCGTGCTTTCTCCCTCCTGTGATTCGGACCCTGTCTAAAAACGCTCAAAAGTGGACAACCCTGGGCGGAGTGATAGGATTCTAGAAAAGTTGAAGGCGCACATTTCCCTGCTTCGTCCACACCAGACAGGTAACCCTGCCCCAGCCTGGCCCTTTCGTTGGCAGAGAAGGACCGTGGATCTCGAAGCGCGTTCGTCCTGTAGGCGGAGGCGTCAGCAGGGCATCCCCCGATGGAGTCCGTACCAGTGATGGAGAACGGGTATGAGCACCCGGGATCGGACAGGATGACGCGCGTCGGTCTCCTCACCTGTCAGCGGGCCGTGAGCTCGGGCCTGGTCTTGGGGGGCGTGGGGGCGAGCTTGGCCATCCTGTTTCTGGGCCTACCCATTCCATCGTTCTTCTTGTTCGACCTAGAGTCCATGGTGTTTTGGGCACTCGTGCTGGGATCCCTGATCCTGGGGGTCATGCCGATCCTGGCTCGGGTTGCCTCCTTTACACAGGTCCAGCCGACGGAACCGCAGTTCTTTATCCTCTTCAGCCAATGCCTTGCATCCTTCCGGGGCTGTCTGGGACTCGCCGGCGCGCTCGTGGTGTTCTCCATTCCCTTGGCCTCCATGTGGTTTACGGGGAGAACCACCTATTACCACGTGGGCGGGTTGTTGCCTTGGTCCGACGCTTCGAACTATTTGCACGGCGGGAACTACCTGCTCAATCAGGGCAGCCTGGATGCCTGGAACATGCGCCGTCCGCTCAACGTAGCGTACCTCGCCACCCGGTTGGCGCTAGTGGGCGAAAATCTCCAACTGGCCTTGGTGCTGCAGGCCTGGGTGGCGGCCCTCGCCTGCTTCCTCGCCAGCCGAGAGCTCGCCCGCCGCTACGGAACGGCGAGCGGTATTCTAATGTTTGCGCTGCTCTATCAATTCATACGGCCCTACCTCGGAACCACACTTTCGGAAAGCCTCGGCCTCAGCTTCGGGTGCCTGGGTTTTGCGGTGCTGGTTGCAGCGGCGAAGACGGCCAAACCTCGGCTTCTGCTCGCAGCTGGTCTCCTGTTTCTCACGCTTGGTCTCAACGCCAGAGCCGGGGCCTTTCTCGTTCTCCCCGCGCTGGTTCTCTGGGGCGGGTTGTTGGGGCCGGCCGGCCGCATGACTCGGGCCGTCACCCTTACCGTTGGCCTAAGCGGGGTGGCGGCGGGTTTCATCCTAAACAGCCTACTGCTGATCGGATTCGGGAATGAAAAGGGCATGGCTAATGAAAACTTTTCCGTGGTCCTGTACGGGCTCGCGGTCGGCGGGAAGAGATGGCCGCAGGTTTATGCGGACCATCCTGAGGTGGCGGTGTTGGAACGGGAGGACCCTCGAGAGGCGGCGAGGTACATTTTTCGCCTGGCCGGGGAGGCGATGACTGAGGATCCGACACGCATCCTAGTCGCCTACCTGGGCGGCATGGGTTTGTTCGGGATTCACTTGTTTGGGTTTATCCGCTCGGTGGAGGTGACCGGCCACTCGGGAGCCATTTTGGATGCGAATCTGATTCCGGTGTTGATCCTGCTGGCACTGCTTGGGCTTGGGTTATTAGGCGCGCGGCTCAAGGAGGCCGAGTCCCGCTGTTTCTTGCTGGCGATGGCGGGAATCGTTCTCTCCGCTCCCTTCGTGTATTACGGCGGAGGAGACCGGGCCTTTGCAACCACCCTGCCCTTTGTCGCCGCGCTGCCGGGGATCGGTCTTGCGGCGTTGAGGCAGCTGTGGAGGCCAGCTGATCCAGACCCAGTTGCGCCGAGGCCTGTGCCGAATTTCCACCTTGCCCTTCGGCCGGTACCTTGGGGTCCTCTCCTTACCGGCGCCCTCTTGACGCTTGGGGTAACCGTCGGCCCATCTTTAGCGGTCGCCACACATGACCAGCCAAACGTCCAGGCCACGGTTTGCGATGACGGGCTTGTGCCGGTGGTGTTCCGGCTCGGTCGTGGATCGCCGTCCCTGAGGATCGCGGATTTGTCGAAAGCCGGTGCGGGTCGGGTCCCCGAGATTACGTTTGATCAATTCCGATCGGATCCGACCTTCGCTGGTGTGGAACTCGCGCCCGCCCTGCGCAAGGTCGGGCCGGGATCCTGGATTGTGCATGCCTTTAATCTGCAACCTGGGTCCCGAAATTATCGCGAGCAGTTGGGTGTGTTCGACTTCGGTCAGGTGGTCTGGGTGATCGTGAACGACCGGGTCGGCCTTGCGGGAAGCCCAGGCGCCACCGTCCAAGTGTGCGGTGAGCCCGATCTGGATGTGAAGGAACTGTACCTCGTCCTGCACGCACGCCAGGTGCGGTTGGTGGAGTAGACCTGGCCCACAACCTTGAGGGTGAGGAAAAGGGACTCTGATGCAGACCAGACACAAGCTGGCCTTGGCGAAAGCGGCCTACCGGCTTCTGGCACACGCACGGAGTCTGGCTGGGTTGAGAGATCACACGCTCGTCACACGTCGAGGAATTCGCTGGGCGCTCGATCTGAATGAAGGAATCGATCTGACCATCTACCTGCTCGGCATGTTTGAGCCGCTCACCGTAAGGGCCTATAAGTCTCTCGTGAGAGACGGGGACACGGTGCTTGACGTTGGGGCCAATATCGGCGCCCACGTGCTGCCTCTGGCCAAACTGGTCGGACCGACCGGGAAGGTCATTGCGTTTGAGCCGACCGAATATGCGTTTAAAAAGCTGGAGACCAACGTGGGGTTGAACCCCGACCTTTTTCCCCGCATGGTGGCGGAGCGGCTCATGCTGGTGGATGGACCCAACGGCCGATTCTTCCACGGTCTGTACTCTAGTTGGCCTTTGAGCAACTCGAACGGTCTTCACCCCGTGCACGGAGGTCGGCTGCTGGATACCACGGGTGCCCGGGCCCTTTCGCTGGACGAGTACGTCGAACAGGCCGGATTAAAGACCGTTTCGTTCGTGAAGATCGACGTGGACGGTCACGAGTGCGGAGTCCTGCGTGGCGGGAGGAAAACCTTCTCGCGCCACCGACCCTGGGCGATCATTGAGATTGCGCCGTACCTGCTTTCCGAGGGATTCGGATCCTTAGAGGAACTCCTGGAATTTTTCCGGTCCCTTGGCTACGATCTGCTCCGCCTCTCGGGCCGCCCGTTTTCGACTGACCCAGCCGCGGTTCGATTCATGGTGCCAATTGGTGCCTCGATCAACGTGATCGCCAGGCCTCGGTGACGATAAAAGGAAATCTATTCGACCTAAACCTCTCTGCTTCCTTCGATCGGACGGCCCTTTGAAGCACCTTGCCTTGGCCCCTCCCGTCTTGACACTGACACGAAAAGATCCACCTGCCAAGAGAACTTGTAGGAATGCTAACGCTTAATTCCGGTGGTGGGGATGGTCGTGAGGGTGGTCGTGGAGATGATCGTGTGCATGGGTGTGGGGAGGCTGGCCGGGAAGACGGCCGGGGCCTTTCAGCTCGCCCGGTGTGAACTGGCCTGGGAGCACGATCCGCCCCTCCTGGCTTTGCTTGACCAAATGCTCGGCTACATCGGGATGGTAGGCTTTGATGTACCCGATCAAGCCGTTCAGGAACCGCTGGG
>JBFFYZ010000134.1:0-5948 GCA_041568895.1 Nitrospiraceae bacterium | reverse complement strand
TCGGTCGCGCTGTAGAGGAGCACGGGGCCAACGGTACCGTTCAAATGGCACTTCTGTATCAACGCATGAGGGTGAGCCTGGAGCTGCCCGCCCTTCGTCACCCGAGGCTCTGTTCAGCTACAAGCAACGAGGCGAGTCCGGGCTAGAGCGGAACCACCGCCCCGGCAGCCGTGTGATTAAAAGGAAATGGATACCAAAAGAGGTGGGCTGGCTATGAGGCGAATGAGACGTTGGGTATGGGTCCTGGGGATGGCGGGCAGCGTGGGAGCCTTCGCGGGAGGCTGCGGCGGTCCTCTGGTCGGCGTGACGGTGGTGGATGAGCGCACGGCGCTGGAGAATCAGGTCCTGGGCACCTACGAGGAGCTGAACCAGGAAGTGTTGCTGGTCGCCTCGGTGCGCTACATCGATCCCAAGGGCAAATTGGTGGAGAGTCCGGAGATGGCGCCGGGGAAAAAGAAGGTGGTCCGGGCCATGCAGCGTTCCTCCTTCAATAAGGATGATCTCGATCGGCTGAGAACCCTGGGTCTTCTCGGCGAGAACAATCAGGGATTGATGACCCTGTTGGCACCGGAACAAGTCGAGGCGGGGCAAAAGGCCTTTGTGGACGCGCTCGTCCGGGAGGAGAACGAGGACCGGGAGATCCTCATGCGCCGGGTCATCCAGACCAACGAGCAGCTCTCGGAAAACGACTGGCCCCGCGTCCAACGAACCTTTGCCGCCTTGAATCGGGACAAAGCCCGGCCCGGGGAAATGATCCAGCTCGAGTCCGGAGAATGGGTCAAAAAGAAAGCCAAATAACCGCCGGCCAACATGCCGGGTGGCGTGGTCTGCTGATCCAGATGACCGTGGTGGTCTGGCTGGGACTCCTTTCTTCGACCGCCACCGCCGAAAAACTGACGACCCATCCCGCCCTGGATGTCTCACCCGCCCCATCCCGCGATGGACGGATGTTGGCCTTCGTGTCCGACCGAAAGGGCAATCAGGACATCTGGCTGAAGGCCCTCACGGCCGGCCCCTACACACCCCCGCGACAACTCACCTCCGATCCGGCCGCGGACCGGGCGCCGGCTCTCAACCCGGACGGAAGTCAATTGCTGTACGTGTCGCACAAGACGGATCCCCGCGGCGATATCTTTTTGATGGACACCCTGACCGGAAAGGAAACCAGGCTGACCGACTTCGCTACCGGAGACAGCGCCCCGGCATTCGGACCGGATGGCCGGACCCTGTACTACCTGAAGCAGGACTCGGCCGCCCTCGCGCCGGCTCTCTATCGACGGGACCAGGCCGCCGGCAGCGACCAACTCCTCATCGACCGGGTGTTTGCCTACGCGGTGGGCCCCAAGGGCTGGCTGGTGTACTCGGACGGCCGACGGCTCCTGGCTCGAAAGGAGGCGGACCCGAAGACCGTCGTGACGCTCACCGCCGGCGAAGGCATCGACCTCTGGCCCGCGGTCAGCCAGGACGACGCGGTTTTCTTTACCCGGTACGAAGCGGACAGCAACGGCGACGGGACGGTCACCACCGATGATGAGTCGTCGATCTGGATGGGGCGCTGGAATCTGGACCGCGGCACCCCGCTCGCACTCTACCGCCTGACCCCGGCCCGCGAATTCCATGTCCAGTCGGCGGCGGCGAGCCGGTTCGTCTACTTTGCGGACCTCAAACGCGGCGACCTGTATCGACTGGATGTCCCCGATTTTTTGCAGGGGTACGCCCAACTTTCCGTCGCCAAAGAGCAGGCCACGATCTACCTGGAGACGGGGCGGCCCGAACAAGGGCTGATGATGTTCGAGAACCTCTCCCGGAACCTGGTGGCGAGCCTTCCGCTCGCCGAACGTGCCGAGTTTGATTTGGCCTACGCCGACATGCTTCGCGAGGCAGGGCAGTACCGCGCCGCGCGGCAGGTCGTGACCCCCTACGTCCAGGCCGAGGGTCGGATCGGCGCGCGGGCCGGGATCGGCGCCCTGGTGTTGGACATCTTGCAACAGGTCCCCCGGCTCAGCCCTGCGGAGAGGCAACGGGTCGTCCGGGAGGGAGTCAGCCGGCTCACGGCCTTTGAACCGGTCCCCGTTCAGGGGAAGCGGGACGGGCGGGAGCCCACGCGAGACTCAATGGTGAAGGGCCTGGCACTGATCGAGTCGGGACAGTTGCTGTTGCTGGCCGACGATCCCCTCGCCGCCTTGCAATACCTCGTCCGGGCGGATGAGCTGCCCGACAAAGAGATCCGGGCCAAGGCGCTGTTCACCAGGGGCAAGGTCTACCGACGGTTGGGCGACGACGCGAACCTCCTGCAGGTCTTCGTGGACGTGATTCAGCAGTTCGGGGAGGAGACGGCCTGGGGCAAGCGCGCGGTGGCGCAGGCCATCGCGGTATCCGAACAGGAAGGGCCCCTCCAGCAGAAGGCCGCCGCGCTGAACAGCCTCGCCGAACGGTTCCCGACCCTGACGTTTCTCTCGGCCTCCGCGCTGCTCCGGCTCGCGAACCTGTACGACGAGCAGGGGGAGCAGCTGAAGGCCGTGGAGACGCTGGATCGGATCATCCGGACCTACCCACGCCACCGCGATCTGATCGAAACCAGCTACCGGCGGAAGGGGGAACTCCTGGCCGCCGCGCAGGACTACCGGGGCGCGGCGGAAGCCTATGCGGCACTCGTGGCCCTGACCGGGAACAACCAAGCTCAACTCCAAGAGGCGAAGCGGCTGATGGGGCTGCAGTTGGTCCGCCACGCGGTGAAGAAACGGAGCCTGGGTGAGGCGCGGATCGCCGCCAAAGAGCTGCGTCAGGTCCTCCAGGATTTCCCCGACCTGGTAGAAGCCCACCGGGCCTATATCGAAACCAAGTTTCTGATTCGCGAAACGGGCGAGGCGCAAGGGCTGTATCGGGACTGGACGAACACCCACCCCGACAATCCGCTCTACCGCTACGGCTGGGGGCTGGCCCTCTCCTATGACTCCCCTCCCGACCTGCCGCGGATCATCGGTCTGCTCGAACAGGCCGTGAGGTTGGAGCCGGGCATCACCTACTTTCACCAGACCCTCGGTTGGGCCTACGAGCAACAGGAACGAGCCGGGAAGCGCGGATCACTGGAGAAAGCCGAGCAGGAGTACCGCATCGCCCTCGTGCTCAACGACGGCTTTCAGTTTCCCGACGTGGAGGCCAACCTGCTTCTGAATCTCGGCAACACCTACATGGCCCTCCACAATTATTCGGAAGCCTACCGGCATTACCGGCAACGGGAGCGTCGCCGGCCCGCCGGACAGGAGCCGACGACGGAGCTGCTGTACCGAAAAAACTACGGGGAAGCCTGCTTCAAAACCGGAAGAACGGAGGAGTCCGTTGCCCAATACCAGAAGGCCCTCGCATTGACCCCCGCCGATCAATCGCGACTGAAGGCGGAGGTGTTGGAACGGATCGGCCTCTCCGAGCAGGACCGCGGTCACCATGCCGAGGCGGTGCGGTATTTCTCCGAAGCCTTGGAGTTGAACCTGGCGGAGGGGCTGACGCAGAACCTGGCCCTGCTCCGGCGCAACATCGGCGTGAACCTCTACAACCTCGGTCTGACGAAGGAGGGCCCCAATCGGGAGGCCTTGAAAAAGGCGCTGCACAGTTACTTCTCGAGCCTGGACACGATCGGGGAGTTCGGCGTCAAGAGCCAGGCGAAGGGCGAGGGCCTCGTCCAAGTGCAGCTGGCCCTCGGCCAGGGCGGCTCCCAGGCGGCCGCCGGGTTTGACCGGGCCGGGGAAGAAAAGCTGATGTTCAGCTATATCGCCAGCACCTACGAGAAACTCGGGGAGCCGGCCTCGGCACGATCCTACCTGCTGAAAAAGCTGGCCCGCCTGCCGGACGACCCGGCGGCCGACGCCAATCCGGAGGTGGCCACGGAAAAAGCCGTGGTCCTGAACCGCATCGGGCTCCTCTCCCATCGTTTGGGTTCGCCCGAGGAGGCCAAGACCTTTTGGCTGGAATCCTTGAGGCTCACTCGCTCCCTCGGCCTGGACTTCGGGACCAGCGTCAACCTGTACAATCTCTCCCGTGTGGCCGCCGAACGGCGGCTGGCCGGTCAGCCCGTGGCTCCTGGCCTCCTGGACCGCCTCGTGGAAGGGGTGAACGAATTGCTCGACCGTGGACCAGGAGCCTCCTCGGATCGGCGCACCCTCGCCCTCCTGTCTCACGTGGCGTTCCTGCTCTCGACCCTCCCGATGCCCGACGGGGCGACCGGAACCGATCTGCAGGCTGCGGTCACGCAACTCCACCGTCGCCAGAGGGCGCAGGAACAAGCCGTGACTTATTACCGCCGGGCGCAGGCGATTCTGGAGAAGGGCCAGGCCCTGCAAAGGCCGGAAACCATTCCCCACCTGATCGCCGTGAAACTCAATCTCCTGACCCTGGCCTTGGACGCAGGCAAACAGGATGCGGCCCTGGCGCTCCGGGGGGAAATCAAGGCCCTCGCGAAAGAACGCGAGGCGCCCTACGCCTGGGTCACCGATCTGCTCGAAGCGGAAGGGACGAATGATCCACAGACCAGAGAGGCCCTCCTGACCCGCGCCATCGACGGGGCCATGAGCCTTCCGGCCCAGGTCTACGCCCCGGGAAGCGCCGCCACCGTCCAGCCTTTCTATGACGGCCTGGTCGGCTTATCGGTCGACCACTTGGTCGCGAAGGGCGAAGTGGGCCGGGCCTTTGCGGTCGCGGAGCAGCTCGCGATGCGGAAGACCGCCGCCCTTCTTTTCGACCGGCTGGGCGAATCGTTTTTCCTGGCAGGCTTGGAAGACTACCAAGCCGAGCTTCAGGCCCTGCTGGCGGAGATGCGGAAGGCGCTGGCGGCGGGTCACGGCGAAGAGCTGGCCGGCCTCGCGGCCGAATTCGAAGAACTGCTCTTCGCCCTCTACGAGGAACATCCCTGGGCGGTGTCGTATTTTATGCCCTATCCGCTCAATGACGCTCTGCTGGCCGAGGTCCTGAGCCCCGGCCATCCCTATATTAAGGTGGTACCGGGGCGGGCGGGAGCCCACCTCTTTGTGCACGACGGGCGGACCCTGCGCCACCTGCCGCTCAGGTGGGAGGGCGACCGGCTGACGGCCGATCCCGAGCAGAGCCAACAGCTGGGGCGGGTCGCCGGCGCGTACCTCTCGCTGCCCTCCTCCTTGGAAGGCACCGTGGCCATCGACGGGCTGTCGCCGGGCAACCGGGCCTTCACCAAGGTCGGAAGCGCCTACGACATTTTGAACGCGAGACACAGGCGGACTGTCTTCTACACGCGTGTGGCCGTCGCCGGCGCCCTGCCTTTGTCTCAGGCCGCCAACGGAGCCGCGGTGCCAGTTTCCCTGCAACCGGTTCAGGACGGGGGGAAGCGCGACCGGGACCTGCTGGCCACGCACGACGTGCTCGTCGCCGCCGGCCCCCTCCAGGAGCAGGCCCCTCGGGAGCGAGAAGAATGGGCCATAAAAATCGCCGAAGCCATGGGCGTGCGGGAGACCCTGTCGCTCCATGACTTGAACTTGGACCTGGCCTCCGCCACCAGGCACACCGCTCTGCTGTTGAATCTGGGTGAAGCCGATCCCTCGCACATTCCCCTTTTGGTGTCCGCGTTGATCCGGGCCGGCTATCCCCACGTGGTCGTCAACCACGGCCTGTTCGATCCCGCGGTTGCGCAGCAGTTTGTCACCGCCTACCTTACGCAGTTGGCCACTCTTCGTCCGGAGGCCGCGGCCCTCAAAGCCGCCCAGGCGGAGGCGGGAGACCAGGGCAAGCCGGCGGGGTTCCGGTTCTACGGCTATGCCGGCATGGACCGGAAGGAACAGGCCGAGTTTGCCGCGGCCGTCTATGCGGATGAGGTGGCGGAGGCGGTGGCCCAGTACCAGGCTAACAACCTGCCCGCCGCCTTGAAACGGACCGAAAACGCCCTGGCCCTGATCGACTACACCCAGGCCCAGCAGGATTTTCCG
>JBFFYZ010000133.1:0-5969 GCA_041568895.1 Nitrospiraceae bacterium | reverse complement strand
GCCTAGAAGGATTCAATTCCAAATCGCGGAGGCGAGATGGCTTCGCTGCGACATGTGGGACAGCGGCTGGGGCGACGCAATTTCGTCCGGTCACGGAATTCAAACCCGCAGTCGCGGCAGGCGGAGAACTCCAAGAGGAATTGTCGGGTCCGGTCGCGGGCCACGGTCTTCACCACATGCTCCAGATGCTGCTCGATCTCCCGCTCCGACACGTCGAGGAGGTCCGCCAATTGCCGCGAGGAGTACCGGGCCTCGGCAAGCGCCTGCATAATCCGTTGTCTGATCGTCCGTTCCTGTTCCGGCATACCAAGGCTCCTCCGTCACACGCCCCCGGTGAGTTTCCCGCCGGCCCCGTCGAGTATACCCTCCCCCTTCGGAACGCGCATCCCTGTCGTTCCTTCCGCCTCAGTGCTGTTGAATTGTCCCGGCCACCCTGCTATGGTGGGGCACCGTCACTTCCGATGAGGGTTCCATGGCCCGACCGATTTTTGAATATTCCGCCGGCGGCGTCGTCCTCGACGACACGCAGGTGCTGTTGATCCGCACCCGCGCGTTAACCGGGCGCACGGTCTGGGCCTTTCCGAAAGGCAAACTGAACGAGGGGGAGACCAGCCAGCAGGCCGCAGTCCGGGAAGTAGAAGAAGAAACGGGGTGGCGCTGCCAGATCGTCGCCGAGCTTGCCCGTTCGGAATATTGGTTTCAACGGGAAGGGCAGCGGGTCAAGAAAACCGTCCGGTGGTTCCGCATGACCCCCCTTGAACAGGTCGGCCAGCCCGACCATGAGATTGACGAAGCCGCTTGGGCACCCTTGGAGGAAGCGCTGGTGCGACTCACCTACCCCTCCGACCGCGAGCTCCTGCGCAGTGCAATGGCCGACTCCGGAACCAAGGTGGCCGACACGAAGGTAGACGCACCCATACCATAACTGTGCTGTTCAGCGGTTGGCCGGTACCCGCAGGTGAAGCCCGCAGATAAAGATCGGGCTCGAGCGAAGAGGATGGCTCATCGCTGACCGCCCATGCCAGCTTCTCACTCGCTTCTCAAAAAGTTCGGTTATGCGATTGCCGGCCTGAAGGCAGCCTGCCGTGCCGAGCAGAGCGTCCGCATTCAGCTCGCGATCGGCGGGGCCGTGATCTTCGCCGGTTGGGGCGTCGGGCTCACGCGGCTGGAGTGGTTGTTCGTGATTGCGGCCATCGGAGCCGTCCTCTCGTTGGAGTTGATCAACAGCGGGGTCGAAAAGACCCTCGACCTCGTGCATCCGGGACAGCACGAAGGCGTCCGGTTCATTAAAGACGTGATGGCGGCCGCGGTGCTGCTCGTGGCGCTCGCGGCCGTGGCGGTCGGGGTGCTGGTCTTTGCTCCCCATTTCCTCTAACCCGGAGCCGGGGGAGTGTATGTTCCGATCCGACCATGTGAACAGCGAGGCTGACCGATGAAAGTGCTCTGCGCGGTGGATGGCTCCGAATTTTCCCAATGGGGCGTCGAGGCCTTGCGGTCACTGATCGTGCAACGAGTGGACACCGTCATCCTCCTGTACGTGGCGGATACTTCGGCGCTGAAGGGGAAAAAGGCCAAAGGCCGGGCCCACGTCAAAACCTCCCTGGAGGCCATTACCAAGGAAGCCACCGACTTGCTCCACCGCATGGCCCAAGCGGCCGGGGTGGCCTTGAGCGACCTGGCCACGAACCTCCGTCCCAAGGTTCAGACGGTCCTGGCCCAAGGCCCCGTGGCCGAGACGATCGTCAAGGAAGCCAACCGGCGGCGGGTGGATCTCGTGATCCTGGGATCCCGGGGCCTGAGCGACATTCGGGAGTTCCTGCTCGGCAGCGTGTCGCGCAAAGTAGTGGCATTGGCCGGACGCCCGGTGTTGGTCGTGAAACGCCGGCTGCCCGAAATGGGGCTGGTCATGCTGGCCGTCGATGGCTCGAAATATTCGCGCGCGGCTGCGGAGTTTTTGCGCGCCCATTTACTACCCGACGTCGCCCGTCTGTCGGTCGTCTCGGTGGTGCCGCCGGTGGTAACCGAGCTGGCCGCGCGCGTGCTCCCCGCCGCCCAGTTGGAGTCTCTGAGCAAACCCGAGGAGGAACGCGCCCACGAACTGTTGGCCTCGGTGCGCGAGACGTTCCTGAAGGAAGGAAACGCGGTCACTGCGGAGGTCCTGACCGGGCACCCGAGCCACGCGATCATCTCCCATGCCGAAAAGCAGCGGGCCGAGCTGATCGTGGTGGGGTCCAGAGGGCTGACTGGTCAAGACCGGTTCCTGCTCGGCAGTGTGTCGGAGAGCGTGGTCAAGCATGCGCCGTGCTCCGTCCTCGTCGTGCGCGGAAAATCGAGGTAACGTCTTGTCGGACGATCGCTCGTCCTGTCGCCAGTGCCTCCTCGGTTTCCTGCTTCTCGGTTTCCTCCTCCTCGCCAGTGGCTGCGCCAGCCCCGTTTCGGACCTGTGGCCTGTTCCACCAGGGGAACCCACTCATACCATCATCGTGTCCATAGACACCTGGCACGCCATGATCGCCTTCCCCATCCTTAGGACTGAGGACTCAGGACTGAGGACTCCTAGCAGGACTGAGGTTAAAGGACTGAGGACTGAGGTTCCTCTAAGGGAAAGCTCCGGCTCAGTCCTCAGCACTCAGCACTCAGTCCTAAGGGCTCAGTCCTCAGCACTCAGTCCTCAGCACTCGCTTTATGAGGAGTGGGGCTACGCGGAGCAGGGTTGGTATCTCGAAGGCCGCCAAGGGGTCACCGGCGTGGTGCGCGCACTGTTCTGGCCGACCGCCGGCGTCGTGGAGATCGGACAGCAGAGTCGAGTCTGGGCCGACCGGACCCCCCAGCCGCCCTCGGACCGGTTCACGTTCCACCTCAGTCGGGAAGGGTTCCAGCGTCTCCGGCAGTACTTAGACGCCTCTATCGGAAGCCCCCATCCCGTCCTTTCCGTTGGGGATACCCGCTTCTTTCCCGCCGCGCGCGCCTATCATGTCTTCCATCAATGCCATCAGTACACCGCCCTGGCGCTACGGGAAGCCGGGCTGCCCGTTTCTCCGTTCTGGGCCATCACCCGCGCCTTCTTTGCTTGGCAACTCCGGCGCGCGGAAGCGATGAGCACCGAAATGGAAAAAAGCAGCTAGTATGGAGCACCTTTGGTAAGCTGACCCACGCGGGCAAGGTCTATGCCGCTGTCCATTTGGAAGGCGGCGTTCCGTTGGCATAACCGTTCACAGCGGGGACAATCATCGTGCGGGTATTGGTGACGGGAGCAACCGGATTTGTTGGGGGGCACGTGGCGCGTGTCTTGGTGGACCAGGGCCACGACGTGTTGGCGCTGGTCAGGCCGACGAGCGATCTCGGGGCCTTGGCTGATCTGCCCGTGAAACCGATTCTTGGGTGCCTCACCGATCCATCGTCACTGGAACGCGCGGTGCGAGGCATCGACTGGCTGTTTCACGTGGCCGCGGACTACCGCTTGTGGGTGCCCGATCCTCAAGCCATGCACGACGTCAATGTCGGCGGCACCCTGCGGCTCTTGGACGCGGCATGGAAAGCGGGGGTCGGACGGATCGTCTACACGTCCAGTGCCGTGACGGTGGCCTGTTCCGCGGACAAGCCCGGTACGGAAGCGGACTTCCTGTCTCCCGACGCCTGCCGGAGCACGTACCAGCGGACCAAGGTCCTGGCTGAACAAGTGGTGTGGCGTCTGATCCGGGAAGGGGCACCGATCACGATCGTCAATCCCTCCACCCCGATCGGCGCCTGGGACCGGCGTCCCACGCCCACAGGCCGCCTGATTGTCGATTTCCTGAATGGCCGCCTGCCGGCATTTCTGGACGCGGTATTCAACTGGGTGCATGTCGCAGACGTAGCCAAGGGGCATTGGTTGGCTGCCGACATGGGGCGCGTGGGAGAGCGTTATATCCTGGGGCATCAGGACCTGTCGCTGGGCGAGTTCCTTCAGCTCCTGGCTGAGGTCAGTGGACAGCCGGCCCCACGATTCAGGATCCCCTATGCGATGGCCTACATGGCCGGAGCGATCGGAGAAATGTGGAGCGGGCTGAGTGGCCATGAACCGCGCGCATCTTTAGACGGGGTCCGAATGGCGGGCTCCCCGATGCGGTATGACAGCAGTAAATCGGTAAAGGATCTGGGCTTGCCGCAGACCCCGCTTCAGGCGGCTGTGGAAGAGGCGGTCCAGTGGTTTCGCGCACATGACTATGTCGCCAAAGGGAGGACCGCATGAGGATCGGACTCGTCGCAGAGGTCAAGTGGGAAGTGCGTGAGGTATGCCGGCAGTTGAAACTCCGGTTACTCGATACCCGGGATGAAACCTGGGGAGCCGATTTGAACGGCCATGTCATCCGGCTCTGCCTGTCCGGGATGGTGCCCGCCGTGGCCAAAACTCGCGTGGACCGATTCCTGGACTCGCAGAATCTGGATCTCATGATCTGCAGTGGACTCGCGGGGGCGCTCCGGCCCAATATCGTGGTCGGCGACGTGATCGTCTCCTCGACCGACCGGTCGCTGATCCACACCGCCGAATCGGCGCTGAAAGAACGCGCCATTCCGTTCCATGTCGGCCCGCTCGTCACCGTAGCCAGTCCGGTGTTGACACCGGCCCCGCGCCGGGACCTGGCGAAGAAGACCGGCGCGATCGCCGTGGATATGGAAAGCCAAACGATCGCGGCCCTCTGTCGGGAACGCGGGATTCCCTGTCTCGCCATGAAGGGGGTCTCCGATGGGATCGATGACGATCTCTCGCCGATCCTCGGCGGATTCGAGATCATCAATATTCCGCGAATCGCCTTGCGTGTACTGTCCCGACCCCGCACCTGGCCCCTCGCCGTACGCTTGGCGCGCCACAGTTACGTCGCGGCCGATCATCTGGGACATGGGGTGTGGGCCACCCTGAATAAGCTGAATTAGCCGGTAGGGGATGAATGCCTTGACGGACCAGCCACGGGATGAGCTTCGGCAGCAGCTCCTGGCCAGCCGTCGGGCGCTGGAGGAGAGGCCACAGGCGGCCGCACAGGATATGCAGCCGGTTAATCGTGATCAGCCGATCGGCCGCCTCACTCCTTCCTTTTCACTCCTCACCTGTTTAAGGCACTTCGAGGACAATCTTTCCGATATTTTGGTTCGATTCCATGTAGCGATGGGCTTCCGCGGCCCGGTCCAAGGCAAAGACCGAATCAATGACGGGCCGAACCTCCCCGCGGGCCAGCACCGGAAGCCACATCTCCTCGAATTGCCGGGTGATCGCAATCTTCTCTTCCAGGGGCCGGGTCCGGAGGACTGTGCCCAGGACCGAAAGTCGTTTTCTCAACAGGACCCGTAAGTCCACCTCCACGTTCGATCCGCCCATCAAGCCCAGCAGGACCAGCCGCCCCTTTTCTTTCAGACAGCGGACGTTCCGCTCCCAGTAGGCGGCACCGACCGAATCCAGGACCAATTCCACCCCCTGCCCTTCCGTGACCTCCAACACCCAGTCGGCGAACTCCCGTTCTTTGTAGTTGCATCCCGCTTCGGCGCCGAGCCGGCAGGCCAGATCGATTTTCTCTTGAGTTCCTGCCGTCACCAGAGCCCGTGCGCCTGCATGCCGAGCCATCTGCACGCCGGCGGTTCCCACGCCGCTCCCCCCCGCATGAATCAAGACCATTTCCCCCGCCGTGAGTCCCCCGAGCACGATCAGGGAGTCATGCGCCGTCAGGAACACCTCAGGCACCGCGGCGGCTTCGGCAAAGCTCCACCCTTCCGGCACGCGCATGGCTATCCGGGCCTCCACCAGCGCCTTCTCCGCATAGCCGCCCCCGCCCACCAGTGCGAAGACCTTGTTGCCCGGAGCGAAATCTTGCACGGACTCTCCCATCGCTTCGACTTCGCCCGCAACTTCCAGACCCAGGATCTCGGAATCGCCCGGGGGCGGTGGATACTGCCCCCGCCGCTGGAGGAGGTCGGCCCGGTTCAAGGCGGTGGCGTGC
>JBFFYZ010000132.1:0-5982 GCA_041568895.1 Nitrospiraceae bacterium | reverse complement strand
AGGGGCGTCAGGCCGTCCCGGCGGTCGGCCGGAGCGTGGATGAAGAGCTCGAGCGGCTTCAGGAGCGGCATTATCAGGCCGTGGTGCCCACCATTCTCGTCGTCCTCCTGGCCCTCTTTGAGTGGTTCCGGTGGTGGTATCCCTCACAAGGAGAACCGCTGATTTTTTCGTTGTTCGCCCTCGTGGCCGCGGGATACACGGGGTGGCACCTCCTGGCCTCCCGGCGCACGCTTCGCTCGCTTCGGCTGGCTCGAGATGAGGAGTGGCGGATGGGGCTGGTGCTTGCGCGATTGCGGGAGCAGGGGTTTCGCGTGTTCCATGAGGTCCCTGGGCCGGAAGGGCCCGTGGACCATGTGCTCATCGGTCCCCCCGGTCTCTTTGTCCTCCACCAGCCGGCGCTTCGGCCAGCGGCACCGGAGGCCCGGGGCGTGGCCTACAGCGGGGCGGATCTTCGGCTGGATACGGACGGGGCGACCTCCCAGCCCCTGGTCCTCGCCAAAGCTCAGGCCACATGGCTGAGGGAGCTGGTTGCCCGCCAACGCCCGGTCCCGGTGGCCGTGCGTCCGATTGTGGTGTGTCCCGGGTGGCGCATACAATCCTCGGTTCCGGTCGCCCAACAGGAAGTCTGGGTGCTGAATGACCACAGCCTGTCCGTGGTCCTCAGTCAAGAACCGGTGCGACTCGATCCTGACGCCGTTCAGGACCTCGCCGCGGCCCTCGGTAACTATTTAAAATCCTAGTCCTCTGAGTTTCTCCGCACCAGCGGCCCCTTTTCTTTTCCTTTTAAAATATGTTGGAGACGATGGCGGTCCCGCCTATCCACGTCCCGATGATGCTGCCGATCGTCGAGAAGAGAAAGGCGAGCAGGATGCGCAGGAGACGGTTGGACCACCAGCGACGGGGATTCCCGATGTCTTCCGCCACCGTCTGGAATTCCCGGACCACCGGCGGTTGCACGTAGGCCTGGACGAAGGCCGCCACGTAGCCGACTCCGATGAGGGGCGTCAGGCTCGTCAGGGGCGCGGCGAGGAAAGCGCTCAGGATGGTCAGCGGGTGCGCCGCCGCCAGGAGGGCGCCCGCGGCACTGGGGATCCCGTTGGCCAGCACCCAGACTTGGGCATTGGTCCAGGCGGCGTCCGCGCCCTTCTGGAATCCGATCAACGCGAGGGATCCCAGGATAAGGGCGGGAATGCTCCATCCCGCCCACTTCCATCCCGCTCCCACCGGCGGGATTCGGTCGAGTTCCTGAAGATCCACCGGCTCCTGGTCGAGCAGGCGGCGTTTGATCCCCTCCACGTGGCCCGCCCCCACGACGGCCACTACGCGTTGGCCCTCTGCCTCGGCGATTTTTTTCGCGAGGTAGGCATCCCGTTCGTCGATCAGGACGGTCTTCAGATTCGGGACGTCCTGGCCCAGTTCCCGGAGGATTTCGGACACCACGTCCTGCCGACGCAGGTTCCGCAAAGTCTCTTCGGACACCTCGGAGGTATCAAAGATGCTGTAGATGACCGAGGAGATCAGCAGGCCTTTTTTGAGAAAGGGGGTGGAGCGCCAGGCCCGCCGCATCGTGATGCGGACGTCCCGGTCGCAGAGGGAGAGGGAGATGCGGTGTTGGTCGGCCAGCCGGATGGCTTCCAGCATTTCCAGCCCCGGCACGACCCCCAGCTTGGCCGCCACACGTTTCTGATAGGAGGCGAGCAGGAGGCTCGCCAACAGGGCGCTCAAACGTTTCTGTCGGATGATTGCCTTGAGATCCAGCGATTCCCAGGTCCGCTGCTGGGACAGCGTTTCGAAACGCTGCTGATCCAACTCCACGCAGATCCGGTCCGGGGCGAATTCCCCGATCACCCGGCGGACGAGCTCGGCGGATTCCCGGGACACGTGGGCCGTCCCCACCAGCACCACGGTTCTGCCCGAGACCTGCACCCGGTGCACATCCTGGGATGGCGGCGCGGGGGTCTGGGACGAGGAGGGGACGGTGACCTCGACGGGGGAGGGCGTCTGACTCGACGGCGATTCTTCCATAGCGAGACCGTACGCCTCACCATGCCCAGCGGTCACCGAGCTTGTCAAGGTAAGGCAGGGTGCCTTCGTGACTCCCGGCAACACTTATGGTACATATCCTGGCATGAACTAAGGATCGTCCCGGACCATACCGCCGATCGCTTCCTGGCTCCTCCGGACCCCCAGCCAGCCCCATCACGGATCTGATCAGGCATAATGACGCAGGTGGTTGCGCAAGGGATTGAACAAGATGACGACTGACACCCAACTTCAAAGTGAGCTGCGCGCGGCGACCGCCCTGAGGCGGACCTTCGCCATCATCAGCCACCCCGACGCGGGCAAAACCACGCTCACGGAAAAACTGCTCCTCCACAGCGGGATGATCCGGACCGCCGGCATGGTCAGCAGCCGCAAGAGCGCCAAGGGCGCGACTTCCGACTGGATGGAATTGGAGCAGGAGCGGGGGATTTCGATCACGGCCTCCGCGATGCAGTTCGCCTACAAGGGCATCGTCATCAATCTTCTGGACACGCCCGGCCACCAGGATTTCTCCGAAGATACCTACCGGACCCTCACCGCGGCGGACAGCGCCATCATGGTCATCGACGCCGCCAAGGGCGTGGAGGCCCAAACCCGCAAGCTGTTCGACGTCTGTCGCTTCAGAAAGATCCCGGTCCTGACGTTGATCAATAAGATGGATTTGCCCGGGCGGCCGCCCCTCGAGCTCATGGCGGAGGTCGAGGAGGCCCTCGGCATTCACGCGAGCCCGCTCAATTGGCCCGCCGGCTCGGGATCAGACTTCGCGGGGGTGGTCGAGCGCGCCGGGCGCCGGCTGTTGCTGTTTACCAAGATGGCCGCCGGGGGGGCCGTGAAGGCCAAGATGACCGCGCTGTCGCTGGATGACCCCGAGGTCGCCTCCCGGCTGCCGCAGGACGTCCGCGAGCAGCTCCACCACGACCTGGAATTGCTGGACGTGGCGGGCAATCCTTTCAGCCGGGAGCCGTTCCTCCGGGGAGAGGTCACGCCGGTCTTCTTCGCCTCGGCGCTCACCAATTTCGGAGTGGAACCGTTTTTCGACGCCTTCGTGGACCTGGCCCCTGCCCCCTATGCCCGGATCGCCGACCGGCTGGACGGCACCGAAGTCTCCATCGATCCCATCGAGACCCCCTTCAGCGCCTATGTGTTTAAGCTGCAGGCCAACATGAATCCGAAGCATCGGGACAGCACCGCTTTCTTGCGGGTCTGCTCGGGTCGCTTTACCCCGGATATGGTGGTCAAACATCATCGGCTGGGGGAGGAGGCCCGCCTGTCCCGCCCGCATAGCCTGGTCGCGCAAGATCGGCATACCTTGGACGTCGCGTTCCCCGGCGACATCATCGGGATCATCAACACCGGGCTCTTCGCGATCGGCGACACGATCTCCCTCACGGAGGGCTTCAATTTCAAGCCGCTCCCGCAATTCCAGCCGGAGCACTTCGCCCGCATCTACCCGACCGAGGTCACGAAACGGAAGGCGTTCGACAAAGGACTCCAGCAGATGGCCCAGGAGGGAGCCATCCAGATTCTGCGGAGCCTGGATGAAATGGAATCACTCGTCGCGGCCGTCGGCCGGCTCCAGTTCGACGTCCTCCAGTACCGCCTCCGCTCGGAATATCGGGTGGAGACCCGGCTCGATCCCTTGTCCTTTTCCTGCAGCGCCTGGCTGGTGGGAGATCCCCAGACATTTCGAAAACCCACCGACTCCATGCTGGTGAAAGACCGGCTCGGTCGGGTGGTCGTGCTCTTCGGCGGGCAGCGGGAGAAAAACTTTGCCCGCGAGCGGAACCCGGACCACCAGCTTCTGGAAATGGGATAGGGAAACGGGCATTCTCTCCGGCCGGGGGCTGTCGCGTCCAAGCCTTTCGGAGCGGGAACCAGGAGGACACCGCTAGCTATTCTCGCCGCTTTATCCTACACTCGGCCCCGGCTCTTCTGATCACCCCAGGCGTGATTCATGACGGCGGATCCCAACCTTCTCGACCGATTGCAGCGGGCGGATTCCTGGATCAAGGCCGCCGCCAAATTCGGGCCGGACCAGCGGCATGAGGCCTTCATCTCTTACTACATCGCCTTTAACTGCCTCTACGGACGGCGGCGGTACGAAGGAGACGAAGCCCAGATCGAAGAGGACCTGCGCGCCTTCTTCAAGAAGGCCCTGGTTCTGCACCACCGAGATGTCCAGCGCGGACGGTTCACCCTGACCGATGCCTTGGAGGCTTGCCGCAAAGACGGCGCCGTTCTGATCCGCGACCGGTTCCTCTTCAACCAGTACTGGAGGAAACCGCAGCCACCGGGCCTCCTGCAGGCCAAGTTGAACCGGGAGGCCATGCAAGCCTTGGGGGCGCTCGGGGAGGGGAAATACGAGGAATTTCTCTTGCTGATGTTCCGGCGAATGTCGGTCCTGCGCAACCAGATCATGCACGGCGGCGCGACCTATGGGCCGAAGTCCTTCGGGCGAGGGTCGCTGGCCAAAGGCCTCCAGGTCTTGCGGGTCATGGTGCCCGCGTTTTATGCGCTGGTGCTCGCTTACGGGGCGGGGCTCAAATGGGATCCGGTTCCGTATCCGAGATCAGGTGCGCAATCCCGGCAACACACCTCAGGGGAGGCTCGATGATCGAGCTTCCTGATTGGCCTGCTCCCCTTTTCACGGTCCGATAATCCTCTCACGCCTCGGAGCCGCCCCCTCGGAAGCGAATTGGCGTGGAGGTTTGCCAAATTTCGAAAAACGCGGCAAGATGCGACCTCGGTGGAACGAGCCCCAGCGAAAGCGGGATCCGGCTGATTGAGAACGTGGGGGGACAAGGATGGGACGAATAGTCAAAGGCCTGATCGCCCTGCTGGGATTTTTTCTGGCCTTTCGTGCGTTTCAATTTTTCACGAGGGCTTCGGAGCCAGGACCGGCGGGCCGCCGGGTCGTCACGGGTCGCTCGAGGAAGAGACCAACCCCGATGGCATCTTCGTCCGTCGATCCCGAGGTGCTCAACCTCAATCAGGCGTCGCTGGCGCAACTCGCCGCTCTCCCGGGTCTTGGGCAGGACCACGCGAAGAAAATTATCAAGGGGCGGCCCTTCAGGTTGAAGACAGACCTGGTCCGGCGGGGGATTGTGTCGAAGGCCACCTATGACCGGATTAAGACACGGCTGGTCGCCAAGAAATTTTAGGACGAGAGGAGTTCCGGACACCAGGCCGTGAACGCAATTAGGCTGCAGGGCGTGACGCAAGGCGAGGCTCAGAGCAAAGCATAGCAATGGACCAGAAACATCCCGTTGACCGGCACCTGTGGCAGATCGTGGCGGTCCGCGACCTCATGTGGATTCTCTTGGGGTTGGGGCTGCTCTGGGTGGCCTACACCCTGCGGAGCGTCCTCACGCCGGTTCTGATCGCCTTGGTTCTGGCGTACCTCTTTCATCCGCTGATCTCATGGGCGGACAAGAAGTGGCGCGTGCCGCGGCCGCTCTCGGCGGCACTGGTGCTAATGCTGCTGACCGTGATCGGTCTCGGGTTTGCCGCCTGGTTGGGGCCGGTCTTGGTGGAGCAGGTGGACACCTTGGCTCACAAGGTGCCGGACTATTTCCAGGTTCTGACGAAGCGATACGGTTTTGAGCTGGGCAACCTGTCTGAACAGCTGGTCGCCCTGGCCCAAAAAGGCCAGAAAGATCCCCTCTTGTTCTTGAAGCCCATGTTCACGGGCACCGGCGAGGCCTTCGGCTTTATCGGCTTGGTGATCGGAGTCACCACGCAGGTCGTCCTCTCCTCGGTCCTGATCCCGGTCTACTTCTTTTTCTTCTCCTGGTCTTTTGACCGGATGCTCACCCACCTGAAGGCGTTTCTGCCTGCCAGCCAGAAGCGCGGCGTGCTGGACATCCTCCGGCAGATGGATCAGGCGGTGAGCGGGTTTTTCCGGGGGCGCTTCATCATCGCCCTCATTACGGGGGTGCT
>JBFFYZ010000131.1:0-5996 GCA_041568895.1 Nitrospiraceae bacterium | reverse complement strand
GGCGACCCGTGCCCGCCATGTCTATCTGGACGTGACGCACCTCAGCGCCAGCTTTATCAGGCGGCGCTTCCCGACGATCTATGCCACCTGCCTGCGATACGACATCGATATCACGGAGGAATGGATCCCGGTGTCCCCCAGCGCGCATTACATGATGGGAGGGGTGGGGACCGATCTGAATGGATCCACCTCCCTGCCCGGGCTGTTCGCCGCGGGCGAGGTCGCCTGCAGCGGGGTCCACGGGGCGAACCGCTTGGCCAGCAACTCCCTGCTGGAGGGTCTGGTGTTCGGGGCGCGTGCCGCGGCGGCAGCGACCCGCTTCGGGGACCAGGCGGGAGATCTTTTACAGCCTCCGGCCCTGGACCTCCCGCCGGCAATCGGCGAAATTCCACCCCAGGGGCTGGAGGATGCGGAAAAACTCCGGAATTCCCTCCGTCGCGTCATGTGGGGCAAGGTCGGATTGGTCCGGAGCAAGGATTCACTGGCCAGTGCTATCGCTCAGCTGTCTCGGTGGGAACGGCAGGTCTCGGGGGCGTACACGACGAAGGCCGATCTGGAAGTCAAGAACATGGTGCAGGTGTCCCACTGTATTGCGCGGGCCGCTCTGTGGAGGGATCACAGCATCGGTGCGCACTACCGAGCCGATGCGTCGGACCACAAACCGTCTGGCTGGAAGGAGCACAGCCGACTGCAGGTGGGTGCGCAGCTTACCGGCTCGACGCCGAAAATACGAGCGTTGAAGTCTGAGATCCGTGGGAAAACGGCCTGACCCGAAGGGGGAATGAGGTGTCGGTGAGCAGAAAACTCTGGTATAGACGGAGGACTTTGGCCACGTAGCGACGGGTTTCTTCGATCGGTGGAAGTGCCTGGTATTGCTCGACCCGGCTCTCGCCCGCGTTGTATGCGGCTAGGGCCAGGACGATATCGCCGCCGAATCGGTCGATGAGGTATCGAAGGTAGCGGGCCCCCCCGCGAATGTTCTGCTCCGGGTCATAAGGATTCCGAACGTCAAGGTCTGAGGCCGTTTCCGGCATGAGCTGCATCAGGCCCATGGCGCCGGCCTTGGACAGGGCGGTCGGATTGAAGTCGGATTCGGCCTTGATGACGGCCCGGATCAGGGCGGGATGAAGGCGGTGCTGCCTGGAATGGCGGACGATGGTTCGCTCCAGATCCTGCGACCTCATCCTGGGACTGGAGGTCCAGGGCCGGGGCGAGATTTTTCTGAAACGGGAATGGGTCGGCACGTTGGTGAAGGACGGAGTGCCGTCAGGCTCGATGTATTGATACAGCTCCCCTAAGGCGGCGACAGGGTGGCCCGTAAAGGTTATCAACATAACCCCGGCGCAGAGGCCCAGGAGAGAGGCCTGCCAGTTCACCCGAGTATGTCCGCCTATTTTCATGGGAAAACCATAGCATTGGGGGTGGGGGTTGTCAAAAGCCCCTGCCCCTATTGGCCTTTTACCGGCTGATTCAGAACCCTTATTCTAGAAATCGCGAAAGATTGGTTCGAAACTGCTTCTGCAGCTTGGTCGTCAGGGGGCCGGGTCCTCCCTTGCCGTCTGGCCCAGCCTCTCCGATTGTGTGGTGGTCGATCTGGCGGACCGGTAGAATTTCCAGCGTCGTGTTGGTCACAAAACATTCCTCGGCCCCCCACAACACCTCTGCTTCATAGGGGCCCTCCTCGGTCGGAATCCCCTCTTCTTTGGCCAACAGGAGAACCACTTCCCGGGTAATCCCCTCCAAAATCCCGCAGGCCCCGGCCGGCGTGCATAACCGTCCTCCGCTTACGAAAAACACATTGCTGGTTGAACATTCGGTCAGATGGCCCTGGACGTTGAGCATGATCCCGTCGAAGGCTCCGGCCCGGGTCGCCTCCTGCTTGGCCAGAATGTTGTTCAGGACGTTCAGGGATTTGATCTGCGGAGGAAGAGCCCGATCGAGATTCCGTCGAACCGTCACGAGGGCCAACCGCACGCCGTTCTCGTGGAGGTGGGGCGGGTAGGGTGTAAAGGGCTTGGCCAGGATCACGACGGTCGGCTGGGAGCACAGGCCCGGGTCGAGGCCGATCTCCCCTTCACCGCGCGAGACGCTGATCCGAAGATAGGCATCGCGGGATCCTTCACCCGTCTGCTGGGGGCCAAGCCCATTGCGTTCGAGAGTCTCTCGAATCAGGGACGGCCAGTCCTTGTCCGGAACGGGCAATTCGAGTCCGATCAGGTGCGCCGAGTGCCGGAGGCGCTCGAGGTGCCGGCTGAGCATGAAGATCCGACCGGCGTAGGCCCGCAAGGTTTCATACACCCCGTCCCCGTAGAGAAAGCCGTGATCGAATACCGAGACCGTGGCCTCCTCGCGAGGGACAAATCGGCCATTGAGGAAAATCCACATGGCGTCACGGCTCCCGGAGGGCTTTGAGCAGGGCTTCGGCTTTGAAGAGGGTCTCTTCATATTCCCGGCCCGGATCGGAATCGGCGACGATTCCCGCCCCGACCTGGAGGTACCCGCGCGGTCCGGTCAGCAGGAGCGTACGGATGATGATGTTGAGGTCGAGATCGCCGCTCCAGCTGAGGTAACCCATCGAGCCGGTATACGGGCCCCGCCGCACCGGTTCGAGGCCGTCGATTACTTCCATGCATCGAATCTTGGGCACTCCCGTGATTGTGCCGCCGGGAAAGACGGCGCGGATCAACTCAAACCCGTCCAAGCCGTCCCGCAATGTCCCCGTAATGTTGGACACGATGTGGCTCACATGGGAATAGCGTTCCACGAACATCAACTCATCCACCTGGATGCTGCCGTACCGGCAGACCCGTCCCAGATCGTTACGCTCCAAGTCCAGGAGCATGAGGTGCTCGGCTCGCTCTTTGCTGTTGGTCAGAAGATCCTCGGCCAGGAGACGATCTTGGACTACCGTCTGGCCCCGGGGCCTCGTTCCAGCGATGGGGCGGGTGTCCACCCGGGAGCCCTGCAGGCGGACCAGGCGTTCGGGGGAAGAACTCACCAGGCTCACGTCGGGAAACTCCAGCAACCCGGAGAAAGGGGACGGGTTGATGGTCCGTATTCGCTCATACAGGGTTCTCGGGAGAAGGTGGGCGGGTTCTCCGAAGTCGAGGGTGAACCGATGAGACAGGTTGGCCTGGTAGATATCCCCTGCGCGGATCAACTCCTGGCATTCGCGAACGCGGTCCATATAGTGGAGTCTGGACTGCCCGGGACGAATGGTCTGGAGCGGCGGGAGGGCCCCCGGTTTCCTGGAGCGGACCGGCAAAGGGGTCGTCAGTTTGGCTTCCAACTCTCCCAGACGGTCGCAGCCTTCCCGGTAGAGTTTCTCCCGCGGTTCGCCCAGGAGACGGTCGAGGGGAGGCGCAAAGATGAGATGGCCCGTTCCACTGTCATGGTCCAAGGCGGCGAGCAGATCCACAAAGGCGAACTCAAGGTCCGGTAACTGAAGGTCGTCGGGAGCCTGTGCCGGCAGGCGTTCGAACCCTCGCACGAGGTCATAGGCGAAATATCCCACGGCCCCCCCGAAAAAGGGCGGTACTCCCTCCGGCCTCGTCATCCGGGAGGCCCTCAGGAGCTCGGTCAAAATCGTAAATGGATCGCCCACGCGCTCTTCCCGCCGGTCCCGCCAACGGAGGTGGTGCCGCGATCCCTTACCCGAGAGGATGAGATACGGGTCGCTCCCGAGAAAGGAATAGCGGGCCACGGTGGCCGCGCCTTTGCCACTCTCCAGGAGAAACGAGGGACGACCCGGGACCGCGAGCCTCCGGTACAGCTCGTAGGGGTCTCCCTCCGGGCAGGGCAAAGAGGTCACCAACGGTTCCGGACGCTCTTCAATGAGAAATCGTGCGCGTGAAGGGCGGATCATCGTCTCACCGTTTGACTTGGTCAGCCTTGGAAAGGTTGTACCACAAGAAGGAAAACCGAGACCAGCGCCGGGCCTTCTCACTTGAGAGTGCGCGACTTGGCATCCTGTCGGGAGGTCCGTGCCGAAAGTCCGGTCGTCTTGACAGGGCCCCGGGGAGTTTGATTGAATAGCGCGCCCGAACGGCTATACGGCATTGTCGATAGCCGCGGTGAGCCGGGTTTAAAGTATGCCTCCCTCGAACGATCCTTTTTATGCGGGGTTGGGGCAGGCGGTCCGCATCGGGACCGAGTTGCTCGCAGCCTTAATGGTCGGGGGCGGGCTGGGTTGGCTGGCAGACACCTACCTGTTCAGCTCGGGACCCTGGGGCTTGGTGGTGGGATTGATCCTGGGCGCCATCGCCGGGATTATGAATGCCTACCGAGCTGCCCAGCGGTGGTCCTCGTAACCCCGGGTCAAAGACCGACTCAATCGTCTACGGATCCTCGAAAGGACCGATCGTGGATAATCCCCTGCATCCGTTTGAGCTGCATCCGTTTGGGCAGCTCTCGCTCCTCGGCCTGGACGTGTCCTTGAACAAGGCCGTGCTCATGATGTGGGTGGTGCTGGTGGTCGTCGCGGGCCTTCTGATCACGGCGGCCGCGACCCGTCGCCTGGTGCCCACAAAGCTTCAGAGCCTGGCCGAGCTCCTCGTGGACTTCATCCGCGGGATGATCCTGGACACCATCGGCAAAGACGGCATGCGGTTCTTTCCGTTCATCGCCACGCTGTTCCTGTTCATCTTGTTCTGCAATTTGTTGGGGTTGATTCCCGGGACCTACACCGTGACCAGCCAAATCGTTGTGACCGCCGCCTTCGCCCTCTTCGTCTACGGCATGAGCGTCGTGGTGGGGTTTGGGCTGCATGGGATCAAGTTTCTAGGCATTCTGGTCCCGCCCGGTACACCAGGCTGGCTGCTTCCGCTCATGGTCCCCATTGAGTTGATCAGCCAATTGGCCCGGCCCTTGTCCCTGGCGGTGCGGTTGTTCGCCAACATGACGGCCGGGCACACCGTGCTGGCGGTCCTGTTCGGCATGGCCTTGTCGCTTCCGGTCCTGATCGGATGGCTGCCGTTCGCGTTTACGATCGCCATCAACGGGCTGGAGGTGATCATTGCCTTCATTCAGGCGTACATTTTCACCATTTTGACCTGTGTGTACCTTGGTGATGCCATCACTCTGCATGGTCACGCCGAGCACGCGCACTAAGCTGGACAGGAAAGATTAAAAGGAGGACGGAATGGATGCTGCAGCATCAGCGTTGTTAGGAATGGGACTGGCGGCCGCGGGGTTTGCGGGAGCCGGCGTCGGGATCGGCTACATTTTTGGCAAGATGATCGAGGCGGTCGCGAGACAGCCGGAGGCCGAAGGCCGAGTGGGCAAGTACATGTGGATCGGTTTTGCGCTGGTCGAGGCCATCGCCCTCTACGGCCTGGTCATCGCGTTTATCATCATGGGGCTCAGAAAATAAAAACGCTGAGTGCTGAATGTTGAGTGATGAATTAATTCAGCGTTCATCATTCGTCGTTCAGCGTTAGGTTGGGATATGCCACAATTCGACAGCCATTTTTTCTCTTCGCTGATTTTCTGGGAGATCGTCTCGTTCGCGATCCTGCTCGCGGTGCTTTACAAGTTTGCCTTCCCTCCCATCTTGGAAGCCCTTGAGGCCCGGGAGCGTAAGATCAAGGACAGCCTGGACCAGGCGGAGCGCCATCGCACCGAAGCGGAGCAGAAGCTCAAGGAATACGAGGCGAAGCTCAGCGGATCCGCCAAGGAAGCCGAGGCGTTGTTAGCCCAGGCGAAGGAGCGGACCCAACGCCTCCTGGAGGAAAACGAGCAAAGGATTGTTGCAGACACGGCCCGAATCAGAGCCGAGGCGACCCGGGAGATCGAGCTCGCGCGGCGTAAGGCGATTCAAGAGATCCGGAACGAGACGATCGGCCTCGCCCTGTTGGTCGGCGAGCAGGTGGTGGGCCGGAGTCTGACCGATGCGGACCATCGTCGGCTGGCGGAAGAGGCCTTGCAGGCGGTGGCCAAACAATACGAGACTCGTTAGGGATTAACCTCCCTCTCGCCTCACCTGTCACGTCTCACGT
>JBFFYZ010000130.1:0-6021 GCA_041568895.1 Nitrospiraceae bacterium | reverse complement strand
GATTTGGTCCATGCCGTGGCGGACCGCTTCGTGGTGTACAAGGTGGCCACCCCGACCGAGACCGCCCTCAAGCTCGCGGACATCCTGTACCGGGCCTCCGTCGCCGTCGGGAGCGGAGTCGAACGGCTCGGCCAGCCCCTCGCGAACATCAACGAGTGCTGCAAGGACATCAACACCCTCGAGAACGAAGCGGATCGGGTCACCCGGGATGCCATCTCGGCTTTGTTCGAGGCGGAAAAGGATCCCATCCTGGTCATCAAGTGGAAAGAGATCTACGAAAACTTCGAGGAAGGCACCGACCGTTGCGAAGACGTGGCGGACATCCTGGAGCGGATCGCCCTGAAGCACATTTAATGACCGTGACGAGTGACAAGTGACGCGTCACGAGCACGGCGTTAAAGTTTTGAACGCACAATACCGACAGGCGCGGCCCCCAACTGGCATCTCACTTCCCATCCGTTGTATATCTTGCTCCCACGTATGACTGACTTGCCACGCGTCACTCGTCACCCGTCACCCGTCCCGAGCGCCCATGCCTGACGTCGGCACCATGCTGATCCTCGTGGTGGCCTTGGCGCTGCTGTTCGACTTTTCCAACGGCTGGCACGACAGCGCGAACGCGATCGCCACCGTGGTGTCCACCCAGGTCCTCAGCCCGTTGGCCGCGGTGATGATGGCCGGGGTCCTCAACGTCGCCGGCGCCTTTATGTCCACGGCCGTAGCCAAGATGGTCGGGGCGGGGATCGTGGACCCGGACCTGGTCACACAGGGCATGGTCGCCTCAGCCTTGAGCGGTGCGATCCTCTGGAACTTGGGCACCCTGCTGTTGGGGCTGCCGACCAGCTCCTCCCATGCGTTGATCGGCGGCCTCGTGGGCGCGGCCTTCGCGCACGGGGGGACGGGGACGGTCAAGATGTCGGGCCTGCGGTCGGTGCTGGAGGCCATGATCGTCTCCCCGCTGCTGGGGTTTCTGACGGGCATGGGGCTGATGGTCCTGATCAGCTGGCTGTTTTTCCGCACGCCCCGGCACGTCGCCTCCCGCCTGTTCGCCCGCCTGCAGCTGGTCTCGGCCAGCTTCATGGCGTTCAGCCACGGCGCGAACGACGCGCAGAAGGCGATGGGGATCATCACGCTGGCGCTGCTCGCCTCCGGTCAGATCCCGAGGGCGGAGGTTCCGGGATGGGTGATCCTGTCTTGCGCCCTGGCCATGGGGCTCGGGACGGTGGCGGGAGGATGGAAAATCGTGCGGACGCTGGGCATGCGCATCTTGAAGCTGGAACCGGTGCACGGCTTTGCCGCGGAGACGGGAGCGGCCGCCGTCCTTCTGGCCACCGCGCACTTGGGGCTTCCGGTGAGCACCACCCACACGATTACGACCTCGATCATGGGGGTGGGGGCGGTAAAGCGGTTTTCCGCGGTCCGGTGGGGAGTTACGGCTCGAATTCTCTACGCCTGGATCTTCACGCTGCCGGGCGCCGCGCTGCTCGCCGCCCTGATCTACCTCCTGCTGTCTCCTCTGTTCTAGTTTGGTCTCCCTTAAAGTTGTGGACCAAGGGCCCCAGGACACGTCCACCCCGGACAGGGGGCTGGTCGCCGACTGTGTCAAAGGAGGCGCCAGCCCCTTGCCGGGGAGATTGAACGCGAAGCCTTACACTAGGGAGAGGTGTCGGAAGACTCGGTCTGCGTGGCGGCCGGCAGCTGAACTACCACCCGGCTTCCCTGAGGAACCTGTCCCTCGATCCACACCCGGCCGCCGTGCCCTTCCACGATATGTTTCACGATGGCCAGGCCCAGGCCCGTCCCGCCCAGTTCGCGGGAGCGCGCCTTGTCCACCCGGTAAAACCGTTCGAACACGCGGGGCCGGTCCGGTTCGGGAATGCCCAGGCCCGTGTCTGAGACGCTGAATTCCACCAGCGGCACCTTTGCGGACCCCGGTTCGGAAGGCGTGCGTCCGGCGATCTGGATCGTGCCCCCCTCCGGCGTGTACTTGATCGCATTGTCCAGCAGGTTGGTCAGGACCTGGACCAGGCGGCCTTCATCCCCGAGGACGGGGGGGAGCGTCGAGGGCAGGGCGACGGTCAGGGCGTGGCCTTTTTTCTCGGCCAAGGGTTTCATCAGCAGGAACGTCCGATCCACCACGGACTGCAGCGAGACGGGCTCGCGTTTGAACCGCACCTCGCCGGACTCCATTTGGGAGAGCTGCAGGAGATCCTCCAGGATGAGATTGAGCCGGTCGGTCTGCGTCAAAATGATGTGCAGAAACCGGTCCGTCTGGGATGGGTCCTCTTTGGCTCCGTCCAGGAGCGCCTCGACGTAGCCTTTGATCGACGTGAGCGGGGTCCGCAGTTCGTGGGAGACGTTGGCGACGAAATCCTTCCGGACCTTTTCCAGCCGCCGCAGCGCGGTGATGTCGTGAAAGACCAGTACGGCGCTCGCCTCGTTCTCCCGCTGCAGGCCCGACACCGACGCTTCCACCCGGAAGCAGCGCCCGCCCGGCGACATGGTGAGTTCTCCGCCTCGGTTCCGTTGGGAGGCCAGCACCTGGGTGGCCAGCTCGTTGAGCTCGTGGTGGCGGATGATTTCCCAATGCAGCCGCCCCTTCGCCTCCTCCGCCCGGATGCCGAACATCCGCTCGAGGGCCGGGTTGACCTGCAAGACCTTGCCCCGGCCATCCAGGACCATCACGCCCTCGACCATCGCGGTCAGCATGGCCAGGAGTTGAGCCCGGTCCTCGGAGATCTCCCGGATTTTGGTCTCAAGCTGGTCCGCCATCTGGTTGAGGGTGCGGGCCAAGATGCCCACTTCGTCCCCGGACGTGGCGTCCAGGCGTTCGCCCAGCGCGCCGGCGGCCAGGTTGCGCGCCACGTTGGCCATCTCGGCGATCGGCCGCGACAGCCCCCTGGCGATGGCGATGCTGAGGATCAGCCCCACGGCCAGCGCGATCCCGAAGGCAATGCCCATGGTCCGCTTGAGGTCCTGGATGCGCAAATCGAGCGCGGTCAGGGGGAGCGCCAATCGCACGACACCGGCGGATTTCCCCTCGGCCTGTCGGATCGTCTGGGCCAGGTAAAACATCCGCAGGCCCGTGGTCTGGCTGGTCCGGATGTCGGTGCCCTGCCCGGAGGCCAGGGCCTGGAGGACCTCCGGCCTGGAACCGTGGTTGTCCAATCCGGCCACCTGGTCGTCCGGGGTGGCGCTGTCGGCCAGGACTATCCCATCCTCGCCGATGACCGTGATCCGGGCGATGGCCTGGCGGCTCAGGTCCTTGACGCGGCTCTGGAGCGCCTGGTCCGGTCGGGGCGGGAGGGCGGACGGAGGGCTCAAGAAAGCGAGCAACGCCGCCGCGGTCAGGCTGGTGCGCGCCTCCAAATCCTCGGTGAGGCGGCCCAGTTCATAGTCGTGGACGGACTGCAGGACCAGCCATCCGGCGGTGACCAGTCCCAACGTGACCGAGAGGAGAGCGCCGAGGGTGACCTTCCACCGGATGGAGAGGCTCATCATAATAGTGCTGGGTGCTGAGTGCTGAGGACTGAGTGATAAGACCTGAGCACGGAAAGTCTCCTAGCTCCCCGCTCAGCACTCATCACTCAGCACTCATGACTGTTCTTTCAATTTGTATCCCAGGGATTTGACCGAAAGGATCACGTCGTTGAGCAGGGGGATTTTTTGCTTGAGCCGGCGGACGTGGACATCCACCGTCCTGGTCGTGCCGTAGTAGTCATATCCCCAGACCGAATTCAAGAGGACGTCCCGAGTCAGGACCCGTCCGGGATGTCGCAGGAGATGCTCGAGTAACCCGAACTCCTTGGCTGTGAGCGGCACTTCCCGGCCCTTGACCCGGGCTTCGTGTCGGTCGAGGTCGAGGACCAGGGTTCCGTATTCGAGCTGGGTCGCGTCGTCGGGCCGCCGTTCCAGGCGCCGAAACAGGGCCTTGACCCGGGCAACGAGGGCTTTGGGGCTGAAGGGCTTGGTGACATAATCATCCGCTCCCAGCTCAAGGCCCAGGATGGTGTCGGATTCCTCCGCCTTGGCGGTGAGCATGATGATGGGCAGCATGGCGGTCTGTGAGTCGGATCGAATCCGCTTGCAGACTTCCAGGCCGTCCAGCTCCGGGAGCATGAGGTCTAAAATGACCAGGTCCGGACGCTCGGCTTTGACCTGTTTCACGGCGTCCAGGCCCGTCCTGGCCAGGCAGGTTCGAAACCCCTCCTTTTCCAGGTACAGTTTGGCCAGCTGGAGGATTTCCTCCTCGTCCTCGACGAGCAGGATTTTTTTCGCCACGGTCACCCCACCCGGCGCACAGCGTAATGGGACGGCCTCAAGGTGTCAAGCGACGGACCATGTGGCGGGCTGGTGGCTTCCGCAGCCAGCTGGCACCGCTCCGATTTTTGTTCTCTCCTTGTCGTCGCCGTTCCCCCGAAAGAAGTCTAACGCCCGGAGGAAGCCTAAAACCCGGAGGAAGACTATAAAAGGAAGCCTAAAAGAGTTGACGCCAAGTACCGCCATGCCGTAAGGTCACTCACGTGGTCGGCCGGCCCTGACGTGCGCGCGGAGATGTGAAGGAGAGGGCGGCCTGGTGTCGGGCGAACTTACCCATGTGGAGAACCGTGCTGCGATGAAAATATACTTAGCCAATCCCAGGGGATTCTGTGCGGGGGTGGATCGGGCCATTGAAATCGTGGAGCTGTCCCTCAAGGCCTACGGCGCGCCGATCTATGTGCGCCATGAAATCGTCCACAGCCGTCACGTCGTCAACTCCCTGCGCCAGAAGGGGGCCGTGTTCGTGGAAGAGCTGGACGAGGCCCCGGACGGCGCCATCGTGATCTTCAGCGCCCACGGCGTGGCGAAATCCGTGTGGGCCGAGGCTCAGCGTCGGAACCTCAAGATCATCGACGCCACCTGCCCGCTCGTGATCAAGGTCCACAACGAGGTCAACCGGGACCACGATCACGGATTCGAGCTGATCCTGATCGGGCATGCGGGGCATCCGGAGGTCATCGGAACGCTTGGCCAAATTCCGGATAAGTTCCACCTCGTCTCCTCCGTCAACGACGTGGAAAAACTGGAAGTCGAAAACTCTCGGCATCTTTCCTATGTCACCCAAACGACCCTGAGCGTCGATGAATGCCGGGACATCGTCCAGGCCTTGAACCGCCGGTTCCCCGGGATCAAGGGGCCGCACCAGGAAGATATCTGCTACGCCACCCAAAACCGTCAGAATGCCGTCAAGGAGCTGACCGAGCGGGTGGACGTGATTCTCGTCATCGGTTCCCCCAACAGCTCCAATTCGAACCGGCTGCGGGAGCTGGCCGAGTATTGCGAGGTGCCGTCCTACCTGATCGATTCCGCCAGCGACATCAACCCGGACTGGCTGAAGGAGGCTCGGGCGGTGGGAATTTCCGCCGGGGCGTCCGCGCCGGAGGTGCTGGTGCGGGACGTGGTCGCCTACCTGAAACAGCAACACGGTGCGACCGAGGTGGAAGAGTTGACCGTGATCGAAGAAGACGTGGAGTTCCTCCTCCCGAAGGAGCTGGTTTCACTGAAGACCGGTACCGCCCGAGAGCGAAAGTAATCCCGACTCTGATCCGTCTCCCTCAGGCCGGCCTTGCCTGTCCGGCCCCGCCAACGGGGTCCAGGCAGGCCGGCCCTTTCCCCAACTATTGGTAGGCATAGTCCGTTTCACCCCCTCTATCATGTGGTTTCTTTTGCTTTTTACCCTGCTCTGTGCTACAAGGGCCACCAGATGGTTTCCTAGCGGAAGGACCGCTGCTGCAGTGGCCCCCCACCCGTAGGGGATAGGCTGCCCTAGGGGAAAGACCGGAGGAGTTGCATGCATCTCAAATCGATGGAATTGACGGGATTCAAATCCTTTGCCGAGGGCAAGATCGAATTCCCGAAAGGGGTGACCGCCATCGTCGGGCCCAACGGCGTGGGGAAAAGCAATATCGTGGATGCCATCCTTTGGGTGCTGGGGGAGCAAAGCACCAAAACATTGCGAAGCGAGCGGATGGAAGACGTCAT
>JBFFYZ010000129.1:0-6037 GCA_041568895.1 Nitrospiraceae bacterium | reverse complement strand
GAGCCCTTCCGCTCGGAGGGATATGCCTTTTTTCTGGGCGACGACGCCTAAAGTCTTCAGGACACTTTCAACGACATCCTTGACCTGGCAGGGCTCGAACTTCGGCGGTGCGCTCAACCCTTTGACACAATCGGATATTTCTCGCATCCGATCCTCAATGCGACGGGACGCATTGCGGACCATATCGATGACCTCGAGCTGTTCGTGCATCATATCCACTCCGACTAACACCGGCATGAGCATGTTCTTCATATCGTGACTTATGTCTCCCAGGCGGTGGGCGACTTCAGCCATTTTGGCCTCTTCCGACAGCCAGGCCTGCCCGATGGCAGTCGTGGTAAGGGCCGAGAGGATGGTCAGGATGGCAAGATCGGTCTCGTCAAGACGGCCCGAATGATCTTGATCATTCATGACCGAGAGAATCCCGATGGGATCTCCCTTCCATGGCTTTAAGGGAACGGCGATGATTTCAAAGGTGATAAAACCGGTGAGTCGATCAATATCGGGAAAATGGCGGGCATCTTTTTTGACGTCATGAATGATCAGCGGCTTTCCCGAAACAAACACGGTCCCGGCAATCCCCTTATCCCAGGGGATGGCGGTGCCAGCGGGAACGGGGCATTTCCCTTCGGAGTGATGGAAGATCAATTGCCTGGACTCAGAATCGGCGAGCAGGACGGATCCAGCCTCGGCCCCAACTACCTCCAGGGCCGTCACGACCGCCTTTTTCACCAACTCTCCCACCTTAATATGTTGGGAAAGATTGCCCATTTTGACTGGGGGCGCCAACGCTTCGCTGATGCTGTGAACGGCTTCCAATTCTCGTTCCAGCTGAGCCACCCGCTGGGCAAGCCATCGGTCTTGTTCCCTGCGCACCTTCCCTCGGCGGTCGGAGGGAACCTGGTCCTCTGGTACAGTCATCTTGTTCATACGACTCCTCCGCCTCGGCTTGGCGACATCATAAATTCACCCGGCTAGCCGGTCTCCTTCCGATCCTTGCTGGGCATCGATCACCTTTTCGGCACTCCGTGGATTGCCCGACATTGCCTCCCCTTCCTGGGCCACTTTTCGGTCACGGGGCCCGGCGGAGGTGGGGCGTTCCTTCATGGATTGGAGGATCATCAATTTTTGCATGATTTTTCGGGACAGCCCGGAGGCCAAGGTTTCGATTTCATTCACCGAAGCCAACGCCACCGAATCGGGAAAATTCTGCACGTACAGGGCGGCCAGTTTTCCCACCAGCGCGAGCATCTCCGAGCAGTAATCCAAATACCGGTTCAGCTCGAAGTGACCCATGGTCCTCTTCGGAGAACGTTCGCTGTCCGTCCAAAACGAGGACAGACGCTCCGGATCTTTCGTCAGTTGGTGCATGTCGATAATATGCGCAATCGCTCGCAGCTCGTGCAGGGATTTCAGTGCGCGGCGGCGTTTAATTCGGGTTTCCAAGGTGAGCAAAAAGAAAATTGCGGCACCGATGAGGACGACATTGTTCAACCCGGCCTCCGAAATTTGGATCAGTTCTCCCAGTTCCAAACCGGACGTCGGCATCCCGATTTGCATGAAGGTTTCGATCAGGCCAGCCAGGATGATGGCGATCAGAACGCCCACCCCGATTCGCAGACCGACGATTGGTTTGGCAATCCATAAGGCACGCGCCTTCGCTTGCTGGCCGATCTCCACTAAATTCCGACACACCCGGCTTAGACCCGATTGGGGAAATCGGTCTTCGATCCTCTGAGACAGAGTGTCCAGCGTCAGGAGAATTTTGTCGGGATTCAGCTCGGTCACCTTCCTTGTGCTCATGCTTTGTTTCTCCTAAATGTCCCGTGGAACTCCTTTTTAAAAAGACATTCCGCAAACCGGGCAAAACTCTGACTTTTCTAAGACGGCCAGAGTTTCGCGACAGTGGGGGCAGAACACCGTCGTCGTTGCACCTGAAGACGCCGGCACCTCGCCTCCTTTTGAAGCCACCGTTGCACCAGGAGCACTGCCCGTGGCTGTTATGCCATGGGGTGAAAGCCGAAGAGTGTGGTCAATTCGACCGAGTACCACCCGCCACAGCCCAAATGTAAGGAGGAGGACTCCGCCGCCCAGGTTGAGATCGCTTACCAAACAAAAATTAAACAGCGCGTGGCAGCCCACGGCGGCTGCCAATCCCTCAAGGGTGAGCCAGCCCTCCTTTTCCGGGGGGGAAAATTTGGCACGGCCGAGCGCGTAGCCCCACATGCTCGAATCCAATACATGCCCCGGAACGCTCAATACGGCTCGAACTGCATACACACCTATGACTGCACCGAATCCTTCCGCAGTTCCCGAGGACGCTTGATTGTTGAGCCAGTCGTCATACTCAGCCCAAACATAAAACACGTTTTCGATAGAAGCAAAGCCCAATGCGGCAGCCGCCGCGTACATGATGCCGTCGAGTGGCTCATCGAACTCGGCGTGCCGGTACACGGTGGCACGCACCACGGAGTATTTTCCTATTTCCTCTATGATGGGGGCAATGATCACCGCACCCATTAATTCCGAGGGGCCGAAAGGAATTTCGAGGAGGGATTCCAGAAAGCCAACGGGGAAGGCGACGGCGATGCCTAATAGGAAGGTCCGTCTGATGAGATGAATTGGCTCCGGCTCGAGCTCGTCCTTTTCATAGAAATACCACAGCCAGTAAATTCCTGGAGCGAACGACAGGGCTATGATGATCCAAAGGATCACGGCCTCGGCCTCGCTGTTCGCACACCGAGCCACCGAAGGACATCGAAACTGTCACCCGCAGGTCGGGGGAGAACAAGTTACGGCTTGTAGCATAAATTGCCAGATAAAGGCCACCGGGTGCTGTTGGGGCAGAGGAAGAGGCAGGTGAAAAACCGTCTAAGGTCATGAAAATAAAATAAATTTCATGCGTTCGCGAGTCGGGATGACACCTTCTCCCGGCAGGCTAGGTTTCTTTCTTTTTCCACCCGGACAAGACACAGCGCAGGGCCACTAACGGGGTAACGCTTGGCAGGTCTTCCGAGACCGTCGTCATGACGTCGTCCGCAAGACGCTGATCCTCGAAACATTCGTACACATCGTCAAGAAAGCCCCCTCGTAGCAGCGGATGGTGCAGAAACCCCGGACCGGGGTCGGTCGTGACTTCCAAAGGCGACTCCGTCACCGCGATGCGTTCGAGGCCCAGCGCCACCAGCCACCCTCGGCCCTCATCCGCCGACGGCCGCTCCGCCACATAGGCTCCCAAGCGTTCCCGTTCCGTCTTCAGCCCGCGGGCGGCCAGTTCCCGGTCGATCCGGCGCCAGAGTGAATCGAACGTGCCGAGGGAGGGAAACGTCAACACCAGTTGGCCGCCCGGCTGGAGATGATCGACCAACCCCCGGACGGTCTCGAACCGGTTCGGACGAAAGAACATGACCGACAGGTTGCCGGTGATGCGATCAAAGGAGGGGAGACGTGCGGGTAACGCACGCATGTCGAGGCACTCGAACCGAAGCCACGGGAGTTGCTGTCCTTGAATCGCCCGCGCGCTCGCGATCTGGTGCTCGCTCAGGTCCACCCCGAGCACCTGACCGGTCGGGCCGACCTGCTCAGCCAGGTAAAACGCGGGAATCCCATGACCGGAAGCCACATCCAGGACGGTGGCTCCGGGAAAGAGATCCAGATGATGCAGCAAGGCTTCGGCAAAGGGGGTGGACCAAAAGTCCCGTTTGGGGAGAGGCCAGCGCGCAGTCACATCGCTCTTTCCCCCCGATCCGCCAGCGGTTCCCATGACCGCCGGGACCGAGGGCATGGCGTTCAAGGGAGGGGCTCGGCTAGGAGACTGCCTCCGCGGGTTTCTCGGTGGGCTTCTCGGTGGGCTTCTCCGGGGGTTTCTCCGAGGATTTTTGCATCGACTCCTTGAGTCCTTCCACGGCCTTCGCCACGTCACTTTCCGTTGATCCGAACCGGTCCTCCATCACCTTGATGGCCTGCCGGATCGCCTTTGTCATTTTCACGATTTGCTCCTCGGGTGTCATGGATAGTCTCCTTCTTTGCTCATGTGCTGCCCGCCGTCTCGCTTCCGTCAACGACGGAGACAGAGTGAGAGGACCAGTAGGGAGGCACCGGCGTGACCGGCTCCTCCAGAAACCCATCATGTGGCGCTCCATCATACCAGGAATTTTTTTGTTTGGTGCGGAAGGTTTCGATCGGGGAGGAGGGAAGACCGTCCGGGGGACGGCGCCCGGCCGCGTCGTCCGCTGGGATTCGGAAGGCAAGGATGGGAGCCACCGATGCTGCTGCGGTGCTTGCCTCACCCGCCAAGAACCATCAGAATAAGGCCCGGCCGACTGGGGTACACTGGCACCTTTCGGTTCAATTTGGAAGATCCATCAAGATCACTGTGCTGGGGTTTCAACGCTGTACATTCTTCGGAAAGGAGCATGACGCCATGTCCCGCTATCAGTTTTCCACGCTGACTCTAGTGAGTCTTTTGCTTTTCGTGACGATGGGGCTTGCCCCGGTAGACGGTCTGGCTTCCACCACGGTCAAAAAGGGGGAGGATGACCTCATCGTGCATCTGTATCAAAAAGTGGCTCCGGCGACAGTGTTTGTCAGTTCGGTCTACTTCACCGGCCAGCGTCAAATGGAGGAGCCACTCGGTGGCATCGGATCTGGCATTATCCTGGATAAGGACGGCCTTATCCTGACCAACGCGCACGTTGTGGCCGGTGCCGCAAACATCACCGTGACCCTGCATGACGAAACGGCGCTCCCCGCCGACCTCGTCGGGCTTGATCCGGTCACGGACCTGGCCCTGCTCCGCGTCACCCTTCAGAAAAGGCCCCACCCCATCGCTCACTTGGGGGACTCCGATCACCTTCAAATCGGCCAGCGCGTGTTGGCCATTGGGCACCCGTTTGGATTGGGATTCGCACTGACGACCGGGGTGGTCAGTGGATTTCAAAAGGTGCCGGGGCTCGCCCGATTGCTCTACAACCGGATTATCCAGACGAGTGCGCCGATCAATCCAGGAAACAGCGGAGGACCGTTAGTCGACATCGAGGGGCAGGTGATCGGCATTAACACCGCCGTCCTGGTCGGGGCACAAAACATCGGATTTGCAATTCCCATCAATACGGCCAAGGAGGTGGTCGAGGAGCTTCGAAGCCGCGGCCGCGTGGTCAGGCCCTGGCTCGGAATTTCCGGAAAACCGCTTACGGATCAAGTGATTGACCTATTCGCCTTGCCGCTCGGCAAGGGAATCATCATCGAAAACGTGGATGGCGGGAGTCCGGCCGAGAAGGCCGGCCTGCGAAAGGGAGACCTGAATGTGACGATCGAAGGGGAGCCGTGGGTCCTTGGCGGGGACATTGTTCGGTCAATCAATGGCCGGCAGGTCAAGACCTCTGAAGAAGCCAACAAGGTCTTCAAGAGCCTCCGCGTCGGTCAGGAGGTGGATCTGGAAATCATCCGAGAGGGCGACTTCCACAAGGTTCAGTTGACCGTCCAGGAACGGCCCCAATGGCTCAAACAGGAGCGCGGGCCCTCGGGTCAGGCCAAAACCCGCAGCCGGGCGCCCTCGTTTCCCTCCGACACCTCAGGGCCATAAAATTAGGACGGCAACGACGGGAAGCAGCACGGGCGCTTTGGTGGGTTACTCAGCCGCCAAGAACAATCGGATGACGGCTGAACTCGCTCGATCGGCGTGGCCTGCCATGAGCAAGTCCTGAGTCCAACGAAGGGTGTGTCGAATGGTGCGCCCGGCAGGACTTGAACCTGCGGCCTGCGGGTTCGAAGCCCGGATGAATAGTTGTTCCTCAGCCCATGATCTTGAGTCTGGGTTCCCCCTTGTATCTTTTCAGACGAGGGGTTCGCGGCTTTCGATTGAGTCCAATAAGATTCGCTTGGTTAATTAATGAGAATGTAGGATCCCGTCTCTTGGTTGGCCCGTGCCAGCTCCCACTGTTCCAGACCCAATTCTTCCAGCCGCTGCCTGATCACTAAGGACCCATTCACTGGATTCCCTCCTATCGAGTAACTTAAATTGGTTAATATTGTCAAT
>JBFFYZ010000128.1:0-6061 GCA_041568895.1 Nitrospiraceae bacterium | reverse complement strand
GGGAGGAAACCCCCAACTCTGGCCTTTGGTGAACACGGCGTCGGGCGGGGCCCCTCCCGAGACATCCAAGGCAAACGCGGTCCGCTCCCTCCAGGTGTCGTAGCCCTGTGCGTGGACTCCCAAGGGCAGGTCCAGATACAGGCCTTGGCCCGATCGGTGAGCCTTTCGAGCCAGGCCGCCGAGCTGCTCGTGGGCCAGCCATTGGGCGTACAGGTGATACCGCCAGGCTGGTTCCTCATAATCACCCTTGGCCAGGGTCCCGTCGCGAAGCGGGGCAGGCCAGGTCGTCCAGGGACTGTGCTGGCGCTCGCAGGTGGCCCGAAATCGAGCATAATCGTCAACGCCGGGAGAATCCCGGACGAATCGCCAAAAGGCGGTGAGGCGGTCTGAAGGAGTCGAAAAGAAACTCCGGGCCAGCGCCTCGAGAACCTGCCGCTTGACCGACATCTGCCGTCGGTAGTCCACCAGGGGAGCGGTCTGGAAGGTGTTCAACTCTGCCTGGAACATGGATGACCGGAGCAAGGCCTGCGCCTCGGGACTCCGGCCGACTTCGGGAATGCCGGTGACGTCGAGGAAGAACTCGTTCCAAAACAGTCGACTGACCGGAGCATAGGGGCTCGGATCGAACGGTTCATCCAAGAAGCTGGCCAGGAGGGGAAGGGTTCCCACGATTTGTCCGCCCAGAACACCCACCCACTCCCGCAGCCGGTCCAAATCCGTCCAATCGCCGCTCCCCCAGCTTCTGTCGGAGTGCAGGGCGTAGAGGGGGCAAAATACGCCCCACGTGTGGGTCTTGGGGATATAGGCGGTCACCGGGGCGCACATCAGAAAGCAATGAGCCGCGCCCTGTGGGCCATCCACGGTCACCCGATGGTAACCGGCAGGTAGGTTGGGCAAGGGAAGGCCTTTGACCTGGTAGGAGGTCCCTTCGACTTTGGAGTTGTGGAGGGTGGGAATGTGCCGAAGCGGCCACCGCAGGATATGCTCCTCTCCGGTCTCCAAGATCAGATGGCCCGTCAGAGTCTTGTGCATCATTGAGGAGGGAAGGCGAATTTTGAGCACCGACGGGGAGTGTCCCCACACTACGGCGACCGGTTCCAGCGGTGTCTGCCAGAGGGCGAGGGTTTGGGCTCGGAGCGCTTCGGTGGCGTGCTGGTGTGAGGCCAAGGGAGCCCCCAGAGCCTGAAGCGCGGCCTGGAGAGAATCCGCGGACGCGCGTTGTTTTCTTCCGTGCACATCCACGTAGGATCCCTGCACGCCGTGCATGCGGGCCAGTCTCTCCAAGGATCCGAATTCAGATTTCATGGGAACCCATGCCAGCCCTCAAGCAGGGGACTGCCATACAAGTGGATGGGATTTCATTTGGAACAATAAGAGACCAATAAGACGATTTCGAACATGCAGTCGTGATTGACCGTAGGGTCAACTATAAGAGATGCTTCTGCCTCTTGTCAATCCCAATTGTGCCCGTTTGGGCCTCAAAAAAAATAGGCCTCCCTCAGGGACCGGTGCGGGAGTCAGCTCCCTGGAACCAGAGTCCGGAGGTCCTCCGCCCCAGGGGAAAACCATGACACGCGTTTTGACTTCTCCGTTTTGACTTCTCTTGGGGGCCTTGTTAGGCTACCGCCCCCATGGAGCGGCTTCCTCCCCAGTTAATCTCCAAACACACCATCTTTACGCCACAAGATCTCGTTCCGGGGCGAACGCTCCTGATCCGGTTGGCCTTGGTGCTGGCCCTGATCTTTGGGGTCATTGCGATGCTCTGGCTCGACCGGGATGGCTTGAAGGATCATGCCGACGGGGAGATATCGTTCACGGACGTGGTCTATTTTAGTTTTATTACGATCACGACGGTGGGGTATGGCGACATCGTGCCGGTCACGCCCCGGGCGCGCCTGCTTGACGCCCTGGTGGTCACGCCCGTTCGGATCTTCGTCTGGCTGCTGTTTTTAGGGACTGCCTACCAACTCCTCGTTCGCCAATATATGGAAGGGTACCGCATGGCTAAGTTGCAGGCCACTCTGGATCAACACATTATCATCTGCGGCTTTGGAGAGACCGGGTCTTCTATCGTGAAGGAATTGCTCGCCAAAGGCACCAATCACGAACAGGTGATCGTCATTGACCAGGAGGACGACCGGGTGCGGGCGGCGCTGGAGCAAGGGGTGGTGGCGTTGCGGGGGGATGCCGCCCATGAAACGGTACTAAAGGACGTGGCGGTGGATCGAGCCAAGGCGATCATCATCGCCTGCGGCCGCGACGACACCAATGCCTTGGTCCTGCTGACGGCGCGGCATCTGAGTGCCAAGGTGCGCATCATCGTGAGCGCCCAATTGGAGGAGAACATCAAGCTCTTTCGCCAGGGGGGCGCGAATTCCATCATTTCTCCCGCCACGTTTGGCGGCTACCTTCTGGCGGCGGCGGTGGAGTACGGGCACCTGGTCCATTACCTGGAAGATCTGCTGACCTCCAATGGTCGAGTCCAGCTGATTGAGCAGGTTATCGGCCCGCAGGAGGTGGGGAAAACTGCGGAGGACATGCTGCCCGACGTCGTGGTCCGGGTGTACCGCCAGGGCTCGATCATTTCCTTGTGGGACTTCAAGGAAAAGGAACGATTTCAGGAGAAAGACGTGGTGCTCATGCTCCACCAGACTCCGTTGTCTGTGTAGCGGGCTTCCGGCTCATCATCTGCTCGTAGATCCATCCCACCGTCGCCCCCAGGAGAAATACCGTGGAAGCGTAGTACAACCACAAGAAAAAGAAAATCAACCCGCCGAGCGCCCCATACAGGCCCGCGTTCGTCTTCGCAAAACTGAAGTACAACACGAACAGCCCCTTGGATAGCTGAAACAGGCCGGCTCCGGTCAAGGCCGCGATCGCCAGTCCCCGGCGGCCGAGCGTTCGGGCGGGAGAAAACCGATAGAGGACCCAGAAGAACATCACGATGAACAGAAACCCCACAATTTTACCGAGCAGGACCCAGCCCGGACCGAGCCATGCCCCGATGAGCGGCAGGTTTTCGCCGAACTCGCGCACCAGGGCCAAGAAGGAATGGACCAGAAACGTGAGCACCAACAAGCCGGGAATGGCGGCCATGACCAGGAGATCCCGGCCCATGCCTCTCAAAAACGGTCGATTTTGGGGCGCCTCAAAGACTACGTTCAGAGCGGTCCGGACGGACGCAAAGAGGGTGCTGCTAAAGATCAACAGGGACAGAAAGCCGGCAAATCCGAGAAGCCCTCGAGCATCCACGACGTTGGCCAGTGAATCCGTGATCTTCTTTTGTTGGGACGGGGGAAGCACCTGCTGGAGCCCATGTTGGACCGCCTTGAGCGCCTCTTCCGATCCGATCAGCGTGTAGCCCAGGGCGGACACGATCAGCAGGGAGAGCGGGATGCAGTAGAGCATGAGGTAGAAGGCCAGCCCGGAGGCCAGAAACGTCCCGTTGTCAGCCAGAAATTTTTGGCCGACCTCCTTGAGAAAAACCCACAGCCACCGGAACGGTTTCAGCACGGGTATTCGTCCTCTCGCTCAGGATCGCGCTCGATAGTATTTTTCGCTCCCCAGCCTGTCAAGGACGATTTCGGCGATGTCACCCCCACTGGATTTTGCCAAGAAACTCAGGCCAATGTGACATTTTTTAGGCTGCGTTTGCCTTTCCGGTGGGGGCTGGGCTACAGTGGTCTCGTATGACGGTCCACACCGAGGACATTGAACGAGTCGTTCGGGCCGAGCACTGGGATCCGTTTCAGGTCCTGGGACCCCACCCCCTCGATAGGAATGGCGAGAGGGGGACGGTCGTGCGTGCCTTTCTGCCGGAAGCGCTCGAAGCCATGCTTCTTCCGGACGGGCCCAAGGCCAAGTCCGTATCCATGGCAGCCGTGCACCCCTCCGGGGTATTCGAAGCCACCCTGCCCTCCTCAGGCGATCGTCTCCGCTATCGTTTGCGTGTGGCCGACCGTTGGGGCGGGGTCACCGAGCGACACGATCCCTATGCCTTTCCCCCGCTCCTGTCCGATTTCGACCTCCATTTGTTCACCGAAGGGAAACACTACCGGGCCTACGAGACCTTGGGCGCCCACATCGTCACCATCGAAGGCGTGACCGGCGTCCGGTTCGTGGTCTGGGCCCCCAACGCGCTGCGTGTGAGTGTGGTGGGCGACTTCAATGGGTGGGATGGCCGCCGCCACGCCATGCGCAATCGTGGCAGCACCGGGCTGTGGGAACTGTTCATTCCGGACATTCCGGAAGGATCGCCTTACAAGTACGAAATTCGCCCCCGTGACCAGGAGGCGCCGTTCCTGAAGGCCGATCCCTATGCCTTCGCGGCCGAGCTCCGGCCCAAGACCGCCTCGGTGGTGCGGGATGTGACCCGCTATCAATGGAACGACCAGGCCTGGATGGAAGCCCGGCCCGGTCGGGACCCCCTCACGGCGCCCTTTTCCATTTACGAGGTGCATCTCGGTTCCTGGATGCGCGTCCCGGAGGAGAGTTGCCGGTGGCTCACCTATCGCGAGTTGGCCGCCAAGCTGGTGCCCTATGCCAAGGACATGGGGTACACCCACCTGGAATTAATGCCGGTGACGGAGCATCCCTTTGACGGGTCCTGGGGCTATCAGGCCACAGGCTACTTCGCCCCGACCAGCCGGTTCGGCAGTCCGGAGGATTTCAAATATTTTGTGGATGCCTGCCACCAGGCCGGCGTCGGCGTCATCATGGACTGGGTCCCCGCGCACTTCCCCGACGATCCCCACGGCCTCGCCTGGTTCGACGGCACTCACCTGTATGATCATGCCGATCCGCGGCTGGGCTACCATCCGGAATGGCGCAGCCGGATTTTTAATTTCGCCCGGGTGGAAGTCCGGAACTTTCTCATCAACAGCGTCCTCTTCTGGCTGGACGAGTACCACATCGACGGATTGCGGGTCGACGCCGTGGCCTCCATGCTGTACCTGGATTATGCCCGCAAGCCGGGAGAATGGATTCCCAACCAGTTCGGGGGAAACGAAAATTTAGGCGCGGTGGAATTCCTGAAGGAGTTCAACATTGTGGTGCACCGGGAACATCCCGGCGTGGTCACGATTGCCGAGGAGTCCACGTCATGGCCTGGCGTCTCCCGGCCCACCTATACGGGCGGCCTGGGGTTTACCTTCAAGTGGAATATGGGCTGGATGCACGACATGCTGGAGTATTTCAGCCTGGAACCCGTCCACCGGAAATACCGTCAAGGCCAGATCACCTTCGGCCTTTTGTACGCCTTCACTGAAAACTTCGTGCTGGTGCTCTCGCACGATGAAGTGGTCCATGGCAAGCGCTCGCTCATCGATAAAATGCCGGGAGACGAGTGGCAGCGGTTTGCCAACCTCCGGGCCCTCTACGGGTACATGTATAGCCATCCCGGGAAGAAGATGCTGTTCATGGGCGGGGAGTTCGGCCAATGGTGGGAGTGGAACCCTGATGACAGCCTGCAATGGCACCTGACCCAATACGGGCCTCACCAGGGGCTCCAGCACTACATGCGGGATCTCAACTGGCTCTACCGAAACGAGCCGGCGCTCCATCAGGTGGACTATGACTGGTCCGGCTTCCAGTGGATTGATTTCGCCGATTCGGACCAGTCGGTCATTTGCTTTCTCCGGCGGGCGAGAGATCCCTACAATTTTGTGGTCTGCGTGTGCAACTTTACGCCCGTTCCCCGGCACGGCTACCGGGTGGGCGTCCCTTCGCCCGGATGGTACCGGGAGTTGCTCAACAGCGATGCGTCCCCGTACGGGGGCAGCAACGTGGGAAACAGCGGGGGCCTCCCCGCCGAGCCGATTCCCTGCCACGGGCAGCCCCACTCGATCTGCCTGACGCTTCCCCCCCTCGGCGTCCTGTTCCTCAAGCCCTCCTGATAGCTATCCCGACTGGCTGAAGTACAGCAGGGCCGCGTAGGGCGGCAAGGGCAGTGTTGCGCCTTCCGCGGAGATGGCCAGCCGGTCCGGGCCGTTCTGTTGGCCGGTTCCCCCGAAATCTTTGGCCGCGGCATCCAGCGCCAAACGCCACGTCCCGGCCGGCTCCC
>JBFFYZ010000127.1:0-6068 GCA_041568895.1 Nitrospiraceae bacterium | reverse complement strand
GGTACTCTATCCCAAGACCGGCTGGGTGCTCTGGCCGGTGGTGGGTCTGGTCGGGTTCTCCCGCATCTACGTCGGCGCGCATTATGCCACCGATGTACTCGGGGGATGGATGCTGGGTGGCCTGGTGGGTGTGGGAATAGGGTTGGCCGTGAGCCGCGCCTCGTGGTTTCGTCCGAACCGGCCGGAAAGCACGTCGTCCCCAGAAAGCGATTCTGGCGAGGAAGGTGAACGGAGACGCTCTTAGGAGTGGCCTCCCGTTCCGGCCTGTTCGTGAATTCCCGTGAGGTGGTTCAAGTCGCAATGCACCGTGTCGGGGTGCGTGCACTGCGTTTCCATCTGAATGGTCAGGTGCTTGATCCCGAATTCGGACGCCACCCGGGCCCGGATCGTCCGGAGCAACTCGTCCGTCAGTTTTGAGTCGTCGCCCTCCACCATCACGTGGCAGGTCAGCATCACCAGCCGCGGTTCCACCGCCCAGATATGCAGGTCGTGCACGTTCTTGACCCCCGCAATCTTCTCGATGGCGTCCACCACATGCGCCGTTTTGATCCCAGGCGGGGTGGATTCCAATAACACTTCCAAGGATTCCCTGAAGAGTGGCCAGGCTCCCTTGATGATCACGCCCACGATCACAAGGCTTACCAGGGGGTCCACCACCGACCAACCCGTCGTCAGGATGATGACCCCGCTGGCCACCACCCCCAGGGATACCCAGGCATCCGCCAGCATATGCAGAAAGGCGGACCGAATGTTCAGGTCGTCGCTCGCGCCTTTTTGCAGCAACATCGCGATGCCGAGGTTCGCGGCAAAGCTGACCAAAGCGATTATTATCACCCAGCCGCCCGGAACCGGGACGGGAGCCGCAATGCGGGTCACGGCCAGCCCCGCGATCACCAGGGCCGTCACCAGCAGCACGACGGCGTTGATGAACGAGGCGACGATTCCCGCCCGGTGGTACCCGAACGTTCTCGCCTCGGTCGCCTGCCTGGCCGAGAGGATGTGCGCGTAGAGGGCCAGGAACAGGGAGCCCTGATCGATGAGGTTGTGCCCCGCGTCGCTCATCAACCCCATGCTGTTGACGAGCCATCCGCCGATGAATTCCGCCAGGATAATGATCGCGTTCAGGCCCAGGGCGAGGTGGAGGCGGCGCTTGAGCTGAAAATAGGTGGGGGCACCGGGCGACATGTTCTTAGTGTCGCACGGACTTGGCGTCCGGGCAAGGGCGGAGGGAAACCCGGGCTCTAAACCCGTTCAATATTCTTGGCCCAGCGGGACCCGCGCTCCCGCTTTGGCTCAGGTGCCGGCGGGGACGAATTCCAGAAAATATTGCCGGGGCAGAAGGGAATGTTCCCGGAGCAGGCGATAGCCCGCCTTGGTCATTTCCTCGATGACCTGTTCCCGCGGCACCAGGTGTTTGCGGGGAAATCCCACGTTGCCGGACCGCTCGTCGTGGTAGAAGTCGATGATGGCCACGCGTCCGCCCGGTTTCAGGGCTGAGGTGACTTTGGAGAAATAGGTGGCGCGATCATCCAGGTGGTGAAACACGTTGCAGAGAAAAATGAGATCCACGGCGCCGGTGGGCAGTTTCGGGTCGTCCGGACGGGCCAGAATGAACTCCGCGGAAAAGGGGACGTGCAGGTGCTCGAGGCTGTCCTTCGCGTAGGCCAGCATCTCCGGCTCCACGTCGATGGCGTAGACCTTGCCGGAGGCCGTCACGGCCTCGACGAACCGACGCGTGAAGTAGCCGGACCCCGAGCCCACATCCGCCACGGTCATGCCGGGCTTTACTCCCAAGGCCTCGATCACCTCGGAGGGCTTCTGGTACTGGTCCCGTTCCGGGCTGTCCAGGTGTTCGAGGTATTGCTTGATGTCCGCCGGACGTCGGGAATGGGTGGACTCTTCGTGGGCGTGGCCCTGTTGGGCCAGGGCGGTGGATCCGGCGGGCAGGATCCACAGCAGGCCCCATGCGAGGCTCCCAAGTAATCTCCCCAGTAATCCGATGAAAAGGCGCGACGTTCCTCTTTTGCCGATTCTGCCGACCATCGTTGCCCTCACTGTTTTCTTTTTCTGGTGGTGGTCCGTGACGCCTCCGGAAGGAGGACCGCCCGATACCGGACCCGGTTCTTCCGAACCTGTTCAATGGCTGCTTGGGCGTCGGCGAGCGGAAAGGTCTCCACGACTGGGGTGATGCCTAGCCGATCGGCGAGTCCGAGCGCCTCGGTGATGAGCGCCCGGCCCGCAATCGGGCTGGCCATGATCCGCCGGCGCTTTGACAGGAGGTGTTCCAGGGACAGGGTCAGGGGCTTGCTCGCCACCCCGACAAAGGTCAGGGTCCCGTCCGAGCGCAGCAAGGGCAGGTATCCCTCCCAGTCCAAATTGGCGGCCACCGTGCTGATGATGATGTCGAACCGCTCCTGAAAGAGCTTGGCGGCCTTTTGGGGCAGAACGCCCTTGGGCGTGAGGAGAGCCTGGGCCGCGCCCAACCGGATTGCATCCTCGGTCTTTTCCTGGCTGGTGGTGAACACCGTCACCCGGTTCCCCAACTTGGCGGCGTAACGGACGGCCAGGTGCCCCAGACCGCCCAGGCCGATGACCCCGATGTCCTGGCCGGAGGTCATGCCGGCGTAGCGGAGGGCCGCAAAGACGGTAATGCCGCCGCAGAGGAGGGGCCCGGCACTGTCCGTGGGAAGGCCGGCGGGCAGGGGAAAGCAGAACCGGCTGTCGGTCAGGAGATAGTCCGCGAAGCCGCCATATCCATCCGTGATAAGGCCCCGGCTTTCCCGGCAGAGATTTTCATTGCCGCTGAGGCAGTCCCGGCATTGCAGGCAGGACGATCGTTGCCAGCCGACGCCCACCCGGTTCCCGACCTTGAGATGCGACACCTGGGTCCCTCGCTCCACGACCTCGCCGACCACCTCGTGGCCGGGCACCAGCGGATACCGGGAAATCTGCCAGTCATTGTCGATCATGTGGATGTCGCTGTAGCACAGGCCGCAGGCCTGGACTTTGAGCAGGCAGTCGAACGGCCCCAGGGCCGGACTGTCATAGGTCCAGGATGCCAGGGGTCCGCCCCGTTGCCTGGTCGCCATCGCGGAAATTTTCATTGGCCTGCGCTCCGGTTACCCACGATGACCTTCAACTCCTCTCCGCTGATGGTTTCTTTTTCCAACAGGACCGCGGCCGCCTTGCGCAAGACCGGCTCTTGTTTGCCCAGCAGGCCGGAGACCCGACCGTACTGCTCATCGATGATCCGGCGCACCTCGCAGTCGATCTCCCGGGAGGTCTCCTCGCTGTAATCGCCCTGAGCCGGCGCCTGACTGGGCTGCAAAAAGAGCGGCCGGCGGTCCCGTTCGAAGCTGATCTGCCCCAGCTTCTCGCTCATGCCGTACACCTTCACCATGCTTTTGGCGATGTCGGTCGCCTTCAGAAGGTCGTCCTGGGCGCCGGTCGAGATTTCCCGATAGATGAGCTCCTCGGCCACGCGGCCGCCGAGCAGGACCGCGATCTTGTTCTCCAGCTCGGTCTTGGTCATCAGGAAGCGGTCTTCCGTGGGAAGTTGGATCGTGTACCCGAGCGCGGCGATTCCACGCGGGATGATGGAGATCTTTTGGACCGAATCCGCACCGGGGATGGACAGGGCCACCAGGGCGTGCCCCACCTCGTGATGGGCCACCCGTTCCTTTTCCGCCGGGTTCAGCACCCGGTTCTTCTTCTCCAGTCCCGCGATCACCCGCTCGACGGCCTCCTGCAACTCGGCGAGGCCCACCTGGTCTTTGTTGCGGCGAACCGCGAGCAGCGCCGCCTCGTTGATGATGTTGGCGAGATCCGCGCCGACAAAGCCGGGCGTCATGGCCGCGATAGTCTCCAGGTTGGCCTCGGAGTCCAGGGGGACTTTTTGGGCGTGCAATTTCAGAATGGCCAGGCGTCCGTTTTTGTCCGGCCGGTCCACCAGAACGTGCCGGTCGAACCGACCAGCCCGCAGCAGAGCGGGGTCCAGAATCTCGGGACGGTTCGTGGCGGCCATCAAAATGACCCCCGCGCGAGGGTCGAAGCCGTCCATCTCGACCAGCAACTGGTTGAGAGTCTGCTCGCGCTCCTCATGGGCCATCGGCCCCATGCCCCGGGCCTTGCCCAAGGCATCCAACTCGTCGATGAAAATAATGCAGGGGGCCTTTTGCATGGCCTGGGCGAACAGGTCTCGGACGCGGGCGGCGCCGACACCCACGAACATCTCCACGAATTCCGAACCGCTGATCGAGAAAAAGGGAACCGCCGCCTCCCCGGCCACCGCCTTGGCCAAAAGGGTTTTTCCCGTGCCCGGCGGCCCTACGAGGAGAATGCCTTTGGGGATCTTGCCGCCCAACCGGCGGAACTTCTCCGGCGTTTGCAAAAACTCGATGACCTCCTGCAGTTCCTCCTTCGCCTCGTCCACGCCGGCGACGTCCCCGAAGCTGACCTTGACTTCCTTCTCCATGTAGATCTTGGCCTTGCTGCGGCCCACCGTCATGAATCCGCCCTGGCCTTGTCCCATCCGGCGAAGCAGGAACAGCCAGACGCCCAAAAACAAGGCGATGGGGATGAGCCAGGACAGGAGGTCGCGAAGGAAGGTGCTTTCGATCACGCCGGTAATTTTAACCCCATGATCTTCGAGGTCACGGATCAGGTCCGGGTCTTCGACCCGCACGGTGTCGAAGAGCCGGGTCGCCTCGCCGGGCGCAATCGGTTCGGTCGTCTGGGCGGCGTCCGTTTTCATCTTCCCGTGGATGACGTGGGTGGAGATGGACACCTCTTCCACGTGGCCTGACCGGACCGCGGCCTTGAACTGGCTGTAAGGAATTTCGGAGGGGTTGAAGAAGGGGGTGATGAAAATCTGGATCAGGAGCACCACCCATAGCGCAATGAAAAGGTACCAGATCGAGAATTGTCTTTGCTTGGGATCCATCTTTCTATAAGAATTTTTTGATTTTGTGATTTAGCGATTGTGCCATTTGGGGATTTAGGAATTTGAACTGTTCTTCTTCAAATGAACAAATCAACCAATGTTCAAATCATCAATTTCTTTTTTTGAGCTTCTCGGGCACCACGGGGTACTTGGCCTGTCCCATGCCGAAGTTTCCGCCGGCGCCGTCTGCGGCCACGACGCGAACGAGGATGCCATCCGGGGCCTCGGCCGGCAGGGGGACGAAGAAGGGGGCTTCGAACAGGCTTTTTTCGCCGGAGTAGAAGAATTGCAGTCGGTCAATGATTCGATCCCCGATCAGCACCTCGCCGTAGATCGTGACTTTTCGGGAGTCCCAATCTCCGTGCGGGCGGAGCGGAGCCCCGGACAGCATGCGGATGGAGGCTTGCAACTTGACGTCCTCCTTGGCCATGAGCGGCTCTCCTGGGTGCGGGTGCTCTATTTGCACGATGTATCCGTTCAGTTCCAGGACGATCCCGTCCTCCTTGAGATCCTGGCCGGGGAGCAGCAGGACGGTCTTGCTGGCCCGCTGCATGGCCTCCGGGTAATTCAGCGGCCCTTGAGCCGCAATTTCCACCAGCGTGGGATCTTGCAATTGAAGGGTGGCCTGAAACAACCCCGAATGTCCGGACGCATACACCGATTCGTCCCGCAGGCGAGGCGTTCGCATGATAAGGTTTTGGTCTCCCGACTCGCCCTGTTGGAGCCCGGAAGCCAGGACCAATCCTGTGGCCACTTCGGTAATCGTGACGCGCGCCCCGCCGACCGCACTTCCAAGCACCATGGCTCCTCGGGCCACCACCCGGACCAGCACCTGGGTGTCTTTCGGTTGATGGTCAAGGTCGGGCAGGGGCTTGGTTTTGTGATCAGCCCAGACCGAGCCGACCCCGCCCAAGGCGATGGCTGCGACCAACACAAAGGATGGACGACTGAACCCAAAAAAGATCATTTGACTTTGGTGCCCGGATCCACCTCCTCCAGGATGGTCACCAGGCCCTCGACGTCTTTGTCTCCGGCGGCGAGGACCATGCCCTGAGATTCGACCCCCATCAACTTGGCGGGCTTGAGGTTGGCGACCACCACGATCCGGCGGCCGATCAGGCTTTCC
>JBFFYZ010000126.1:0-6114 GCA_041568895.1 Nitrospiraceae bacterium | reverse complement strand
GACCTCATCCTCACGCCCACCCCGAGCCTGGAGGACTATGTCCGCTTCCGCTGGGCCCTGGAGGATACCCGCGTCGAAGTCTTCGAGTGGGATCTCCCGTCCGAGCAGGCGGCGCGGATGCGAGAGGCCTTGCTCCACGGGACGGACGGGGCGCACCCCGCCGGCCGGTTCACGAGCTGGACCTTTCCCCCCTGGTGCACAAGGGCGACCGGCGAGTTCCTCCGCCGGTTTGCCAGCCCGCCCTTACATCTCACCGACTGGTACTTCTGGCCGCACAGCCTGGCCCAGGCGCTCTCTGCCCAGAGCCCCTCGCGCCGGCTGGTCTTCACCAAGGACGGGCCGGTGGACCGGTCGGTCGTGGCCTACCTCCCACCGGCCTCTCAGCTGGCCCTGGCCAGGCCGGCCCGGGAAGCGGCGTGGGAGACATCAGAGTCCGATCCGTAGGGAAAGATCCGCTCATCTTCGTGATTCCCACCAGTTGACGGGTCATACAATGAAACACAGCTCGGCTGTTGATTTTTTTGCGTTTTCGGCGTATCCACCTTACTGACCTCGCTAAAGTCAATGAGGAAGGGTGAGAGTCAGGACAACCAAAAGAAAAACCTGGTAAACTATGACTGAATAAAAAAGGAACGGCCATGACCTTGGTGATTGACGAGAAAGAACTCAACCGCCTGCCGATTACCATCGACCCCGATATTATGAGCGGGGCGCCGGTATTCCGGGGAACACGTGTGCCGGTAGAGGCACTTATCAGCAACCTGGAGGCAGGCCTTTCTCTTGATGAGTTTTTGCAGAACTTTCCTTCCGTCAAGCGTGAACAGGCCCTCGAAGTACTCGAATTTTCAAAGGCGACGCTCCAAAAACTGGGCAACGCCTCTTGAACATCCTTCTGGACGAGTCTGTACCTCGCTTGATTAAAACAAAGTTAGCCAAGTTTTCCATTCAAACCGTCCAAGAGCTGGGTTGGTCGGGAGTCAAGAATGGAGAGTTGGTAGCAAGGGCGGAGGAGCAATTCGAGGTGCTAATCACGGCCGACAAAAAACTTCGCTACCAGCAAAGCCTGAAAGGCAAACGGTTGGCGGTCATTGTTCTACCCACTAATCAGGTCCCTCTCGTGATCTCTCTAATTTCCGCCATCGAAGAAGCCATCCGAACCGTTCAACCCGGAACTTTTTTGGAAATTCCCCTGCCTTCAAAATCTCCCAGTGATCAGTCCTGAGCCATCAATTCCTCTAATAACCTTGCGGCAGTCCACCTATAGCCTCCAGCCCATCGCCTATAGCCTGGCCTCCCGCCAAAATCCCTCCATTTTCCTGTTCCTCCTTATTTTCCCAGGAGCTTTCCCTCAGTCCTCAGTCCGCGGCCCTCAGTCCTGCCGCCTCGGGCGGCACCCCGCCGATTCCGTTGCGGGGGAGGGGAGCGTGACCGTTCGCCGGCCTATTGGTCGCGGGAGGGATGGGGCAGGGAGAAGTGAAACAGCTCGGAGGCGCTGAGGAGCCGCTCGCGCAGGGAGGAGTCCGAGCGCAGGAGCTTTTGTCCCAGCCCGGCGGCCAGGTTGCGGTAGATGATCAGGCCGATGTCGGGGCGACGGCGGGCGAGGTCCGCCAGGTCCGCGTGCGTGAGCTCCCCGGCTTCCGCCAGACTCTCCGCGTTCGCGGTGGCCGAGTGCGGACCGGAGGTCAGGAAGGACAGCTCCCCGAGGGTCTCGCCCTCGTGCACCATGCCGATCTTCACGGCCGGAGCCCCGAGGCTGATCCGCACCGAGCCACGGAGGAGGATGAACATCCGGTCGGCCTGCTCCCCTTCGGAGAAGATGCGCTCTTCAAGCTGAAATTCCTTCAGGCTGCAAGTCCCCGCCAGCCGTTGGCGCTGCTCCTCATTGAGACCCTCGAAAAGGGGAATGTCCGCCACCGCCTGGGCGATGCGCGGCGCGACGGTGCGGTCCCGAAAGCTTTGCATCACCAGATCCGCCACGGCGCGCATGGGCGGGACCAGATCCACGGGCCCCAGATCCTGGAGCGCGGTCAGGCGCACCATCCGGACGATGTCCAGGCGCTCGACTTCGTGAAAGACCAGGGCCGGGATGTAGGCCGCGGGGACGAACTGCAGCTCGATCAGCGTCCGCTGCATGCGGGGCGCGTGGGCGCTCACGTCCGTCTCGATGTACTGTACGTCCCACTCCTCGCGGCACTTCCGCTCGAGTTCGGTGAGCAGGAACCGGATGACCTGTTCCGTGAACGTGATCAGCTCGATCACCCGGACCGTGTGCTCAATCCGGTCCAGCGTGAAGCCGATGGCCCCGACGATCCGGTTGCCGTCCCGGGCCAGCAGGTAAGTGGCCTGGCGGGCCCGCAACTTGAAAAACCCGTACTCCAGGCGCGTGTGCCCGAAAATCTCCCGGTTCCGGACCCGCCCCCGTTCGATCCGCAGGAGGGACGGGTAGCCCTTCGCGGTAAGCTCGGTCAGCTGGAACTCCCCCGTGGCCGGATAGGCCGCCGAGTCCTCGTCCACGATCACGTCACAGGGCAGGCCGGCTTGCTCCATGCTCAGGTGGGCCAGCGGATAGGCTTCGGGGACGATCCGGGGATGGTTCTTGCGAAGCGCGAGCGCATCGTGGAAGTAGCGGCCCAGCAGCCCCAGGCTTTCCCGATGCGTGAAAGAGTGCTTCAGGGGCAGGAAGCCCATCGGGGAGAACCCGTGGGCCATGCTGATCTTCTGCGCATAGGGATGGATCACCCGCGCTTCCACCAGGCCCACGTGCAGGCGGTCCTGGATCGCCTCGATCCGTTTCTCCATCAGCAGGGACCCGATCCGCTGGAGGCGGAAGTCGGGATGCACGGCCAGGCGCCCGAACTCGCCCACCAGGTCCGAATGCGCCCCGATGTCGAACACCACCGAGGCCGTGCCGACCACCCGGCCCCCGTCCGTCTCCTCCGCCACCAGCATGAGGACGTCGTCGCTGAAGATGGACCATTTCAGCCACTGCTCGTCGTAGAACTGCTGGTAGGGATAGTCCTGGCCGTAGACGGCCAGATAGATGTCCCGGATCTGGGGGATGTCCGCTTCCTGTGCCGGCCGGACGAGAATCATCAGAAGCTCCTCAGGAGCCGGCGGCCTCCCGGCGCAGCCGGTCCCCGGCGAGCAGCGCAATCGCGTGGTAGTAGGCCGCCCCGACCGCGAGCGCCTGCTCGTTGAAATCGAACTTGCTGGAGTGGGCCGGAAATCCCTCGCGCCCGGGGACCTGGGCCCCGAACCGCACGTAGGCGCCCGGCACCTTCTGCAGGTAATAGCTGAAGTCTTCCCCGCCCATGTTGGCGGTGCGCAGCGGGAGCACGCGGTCCTCGCCCACCGCCTGCCCGGCCGCCTCCCGGGCGAGGGCGGCCATCTCGGCCTCGTTCACCAGCGGCGGGGTGCCTTCGCTGACGGCGACGGTGACTTTCGCCCCGTGCAGCTGGCTGATGGATTCCGCGATACGCTTGATCGCGGTGGTCAGATGCGTCCGCACCTTCGCGTCCTGTGCCCGCACCGTGCCCTCGAGCCGGGCCTGGCCCGCAATGACGTTGCTGGCGGTCCCCGCGTGGAACAGGCCCACCGAGACCACCGAGGGGTAGGCGGGGTCCACCTCCCGCGAGACGATGGTCTGGAGGGCCATGACCATCAAGCTCCCCACCACCACCGCATCGATGCTTTCGTGGGGGCGCGCGCCGTGGCCGCCCTGGCCGAGGATATCGATACGGAACGCGTCCGAGGAGGCGTTCATGGCGCCCTCGCTCACGACGATCGTGCCCGCCTCATAGTGCCGATCGAGGTGTCCCCCGAAAATCAGCCCCGCGCCGTCCAGGACCCCTTCGTCCATCATGGCCAGCGCCCCGGTCGCCTTTTCCTCCGCCGGCTGGAACAGGAGGCGGACGGGCGCGGGCAGGGCCGGCTCCCGGATTAACAGGGCGGCGGCGCCGAGGAGCATCGCCGTATGGCCGTCGTGCCCGCAGGCGTGCATGACGCCGTGATGGGTGGAGGCGAACTCCAGCCCCGTCTCCTCGGTGATGGGCAGGGCATCCATGTCGGCCCGCAGCACCACGCGAGGGACGCCGGCCGGTCCGGGGAGATCGGCCACGACGCCGGTCTTGGCCAGGTGGGGGCGGGAGGGGATGCCGAGGCGGTCGAGGAAGCTGCAGATGGTCTGCGCGGTGCGGGATTCCTGCCAGCTGAGCTCGGGATAGCGGTGGAGGTCGCGGCGGAGGGCCACCACCTGGTCGAACAATTTCGGATCCATTGACTGCGGCGACTGCGGCGAACGCGGCATGGGTCTGTCCTTCCTGCGGGACCAGCCCGGCCGCTGGGACGCGAGGGGAATGGGAAACTGGGGGCGGTCAGCCGCCGGGATTCGGCCGGCCGGCGCGCCATTCTTCGAGAATTGTCGCACAGGGGGCCACGGGCCGCAACCCTCCCGGCCGACCCGCCAAAATCCCACCATTTTCCTGTTCCTCCTTATTTTCCCAGGAGCTTTCCCTCAGTCCTCAGTCCGCGGCCCTCAGTCCTGCCGCTTCGGGCGGCACCCCGAGAATACCGGTGGCGCGCGCTTTCAGGCGGGAGTACAATTCGACGACCCGGCCGAACTACCTACCATGAAACCCCCACCCCGGGGAACAAGAGGGATGGCCAAAGGCCACAAACGACGCAGCACCAAGGCCGGGCTCTCGCCGGGCACGCCCGTGCACATCGGCGAGGCCAAGGCCGAGGCCATGCACCTCACCCTGTTGCAGTATAGCGACGACCGCTTTCAGGAGCGGGATCGGGCGACGATCGACGACTGTCTGCAGGCGAAGAAAGACGGAGGCCCGATGTGGGTCGTCGTGCGCGGGCTGCACCAGGTGGAGAGCCTGCAGCAGCTCGCGGCGGGCTTCGGGCTGCATCCCTTGGTCATCGAGGACGTGGTCAACACGGAGCAGCGGTCGAAGCTGGAAGACTACGGGGACTACCTCTTCCTGGTGGTGAAGCGCCTGCTCCTTTCGACTGGACCGTCGGCCGGCCGGCCCGGGCTCAGGGCGGAGGTCCGGACGGAACAGGTCAGCCTGATCCTCGGGCCGGACTATGTGCTCTCCTTTCAGGAGGGACCGGCCGACCTCTTCCACGCGGTCCAGGGGCGATTGCGCAACGGGAAGGGCCGGATCCGGACGATGGGATGCGACTACCTGGCCTACTCCCTCCTGGACTCGGTCGTGGACGAATATTTCTCGGTGGTCGAGCAGCTCGACGAGGAGATCGAAGGGCTGGAGGACGCGGTCGTGACCAATCCGGTGCCCGAGACGGTCCAGGCCCTGCATCGCTTGAAAAAATCGGTCATCGTCCTGCGGAAAGCCGTCTGGCCCCTGCGGGAGGTGGTCGGCCGTCTGGAGCGGGCGGAGTCGCCCCTCATCAAGCCGGCGACGGTCGTGTACCTGCGGGACGTCTACGATCACACGATCCAGGTGATCGAGACCACGGAAACGCTGCGGGACATGCTGGCGGGCATGCTGGACATTTATCTCACGAGCCTCAGCAACCGGCTGAACGAGACGATGAAGGTGCTGACCGTAATCGCGACCCTCTTCATCCCGCTCACCTTCATCGTGGGGATCTACGGGATGAACTTCACGAACATGCCGGAACTGGCCTGGCCCTGGGGCTATCCGCTGGTCTGGCTGGTGATGCTGCTGGTGGCGGGGGGGATGCTGGTGTATTTTCGGCGGCGGTCGTGGCTATAAGAAAACGGGTGTGGCAGGAAGGGAGCCGGGAGAAGATGAGAATGGATGTGAAAGGTCCATCCGCTCCGATGCCTCTCGCGGCACCCCGACCACGGCGCTCTGGCGTGGAACCCTTCTGGTATTCCCTCCGCCGCGGTGTGAACACCGCGGTGCGTCGGTCAGTACCAGCTTTCCTTCTCCAGACGCCGGGCGGGGCCCCGCCGCTCCGGCAAAGTGCGCTCTGGACCTCCCACATCCATTTAAGTTAGGGACCACGTCACCGCCGGATGGGGAGGGAATGATGGGGGCTGCGGGCGGGCCGGGCGCCCAGGGCGGCACCACCTGCGAAAACCTGCTCCGGATGGACCATCCTCGTTAAGCCTGGTGG